>JAICJJ010000217.1 GCA_025928535.1 Thermomicrobiales bacterium | reverse complement strand
TCGCCAATTACCAGCAGGTCTTCGGCAAGCGGATCTACTTCGACGCCTATCTCACATCACTCTGGCTGTCGATCAGCACAGTGCTCATCGCCGTCGCGCTCGCCTATCCAGCCGCCTACGCCGTGGCGTTCGTCGTGCCGCCTCGCTGGCAGCGCGCCTGCATGATCGCGATGATCATCCCCTTCTGGACGAACTATCTCGTCCGGGCGTACGCGTGGCAATTGGTCCTCGCCAACAACGGGCTGATCAACTATTTCCTGCTCCAGACCGGATTGCGGACTGAGCCGATCAAGATTCTCTACACCCACGTCGCAACGCGGATCGGGCTCGTCCATTTTCTCGTCGTGCTGCTGACGCTGGCGCTCTACACCCGCATGGAATCGATCGACCGCAATCTGCTCGAAGCGGCGCACGATCTCGGGGCGACCCATCTGCGCGCCTTCTTCGAGATCATCTTGCCGCTGACGCGCGGCGCGCTGATCACCGGGGTGATGTTCATCTTCGTGCTCGCCTTCGCTGACTTCATCGCACCGGCGGTGCTCGGCGGTCAGACCCGACGCGTCTTCCCGCAACTCGTCGTCGACGCCGTTCAAAACGACGTCAATTACCCGCTCGCCGCCGCCTTCGCGACGGTGATGGTCGCGACGATCTTGCTCGTCGTCGGCATCTTGAGCCGGTTTCAATCGCGCGCGGAAGAAGGAGCGTGACCGGCATGCGCGCTCCCGGCGGTCGATTGGCGAACGTCTTGCTCGGCGTCTATCTGGCGCTCTTTTTCAGCTTTCTCTTCCTGCCAATCCTCATGGCGGTCGAATCGTCGTTCAATCTCGACCGCTTCGTCGGCTTGCCCTGGAAAGGGTTCACGCTCGAGTGGTATCGAGGCATCCTCGCCGCGCCCGACGTGCTGCCGTCGCTGCGCAACAGCGTCGTCGTTGGCTTGTGCGTTGCGACGGCGAGCGTCGTCCTTGGCTTCTTCGCCGCCTACAGCCTGACCCGGATCACATTTCCTGGCAAAGACGCCTACGTGATGGCGGTGGTTTCGCCGCTGGCCGTGCCATGGGTGCTGCTTGGCCTCGGCTTCGTCATCTACTTCAACAGCATTGGCATCCCCCGCTCGCTCATCGCCATCGGCATCAGCCACACCGTGTTCGCCGCGCCGCTGGCGATGGTGATGATCCGCGCGCGGCTGGCGTCGATTCCCCCGAGTTATCAAGAGGCCGCGCGCGATCTCGGCGCGTCCGCCGCGCGCTCGATCGTCGAGGTCGTGTTGCCGCTGGCGGCGCCGGCGATCGTGGCCGCGTTTCTGGTCGCGTTTACCCTGTCGTTCGACGAGTTCATCCTGGCCTGGTTCGTGTCCGGCTTCGAGACGACGCTGCCGGTCACGATCTGGGCGATGATCCGGACCGGCCTGACCCCGACGGTGAGCGCGATCGGCGTGCTCATCTTCGCGACGTCGATCACCCTGACGATCCTGGCGGAATTGGCGATGCAGCGCCGCGCGGAGACGGGAGGCGGAACAACATGAGCGCTCGGGATTTGCGGCGGCTGGACCAGATTACCTGGCCCGAGTTCCGTGATCGGATTAACCGCGCCGTGCTGATCGTACCTTTCGGCGCGGTCGAGCAGCATGGCTATCACCTGCCGCTCGGCGTCGATGGCCAGTTGCCATTCCATCTTGCGCTCGCGGCGGCCGACCAGTTTCCGGCGATCGTCGCGCCGCCGATCTGGTTCGGCTACAAGTCGCAGCCGCGCAGCGGAGGCGGCGGTCGCTTCCCCGGCACCATCAGCCTCGACGGCGGCACGCTGACCGGCATCGCCCGCGACCTCGTCGGCGATCTCCTGCGGCAGGGACAACGCTCGATTGTCTTGCTCAACGGCCACATGGAAAACACCGCCTTCGCGGCGGAAGGCGCCGACCTCGCCCTACGGGGCCGCCCCGACGACGGCACGAAAGTCGTGCTGATCAACTGGTGGGAACATGTCGGCGCCGATGTCCTCGACCAGCTCTTTCCGGAGGGATTTCCCGGCTGGGAAGCGGAGCACGCCAGCCTGACCGAAACGTCGCTGATGGCGCATTTCCTGCCCGATCTCGTCTTGCCGGACCGACTTCCTGCGCAGGACGACTATTGGCCTGTGCCCGTCTATTCCGTCTTTCCCGAGCCGGCCGGGCTCGTTCCCGAATCGGGCGTGCTCTACCAGGCGCATGCCGCGAGTGCGGACAAAGGCGTCCGGCTGGCCGAGCACATCACGGCGCAGATCGTCGAAATACTGCGCCGGGAATTTCCACAGTTAGCGGCGTCGCCGGCGCATTGAAATCTGCCGCCTCACACGGAAGGACATGGCCGTGACATTCGACCCCCGAGCATTCGCGGACCACGCCGGCAACAAGGCGGCGCTGCGCCGGCTGCTGCAAGCCGGATCGCGGCTGTACATGCAGTTCGCCCGCGAAACCGTCGCCCGCTTCGGCACGAACGGCGAAGCGACCGTCCGCCAGCATCTGCGCCAATACGGCGTCTGGCGGGGAACGGAGATGCGCGAAGCGCACAACGCGCTTGGCTTGCCGCTCGACATGGAGACGCTCAATCGCTGCTGGGACAGCGCCAGCGTCTTCATCGTCAAGAGCGATCTCGAATCGAAGGGGAAATACACCGCCTGCGACGTGCAATACGAGGTCCACGATTGCCCGGCGGCCGACGTCTGGCGAGCGGAAGATTTTCATCGCTGGGGCCATGTCTATTGCGACGAATTTCATCAGGCCTGCGCGTCGACCTACCACCCGGACGGCAACGTCGTCATTCCGATCAACATCATGAAAGGCGACGACCATTGCGCCTTCCGCTGGATCATTCCGGCGGGGAGCCCCCGGCTGGCGAACTTTCCGCCATCGCCGCTCGGGAAAAAACTTGCCCAGTATTACGTGGCCGAGACCCCGGAACGCGCGGTCTACGACGCCATGGCGCGAACGAGCCGGTTGATCGGCGGCCGCTACTGGACGATGGCCGAGGCGCTGACGGATCGACATGGCGCGCCGAAAGCGATGGAGGCGATCGGAACCTTTCTCCGGGTATGGGGCGCGCAACGGGGCGAGTTGACCCGGGCGCGGCATGTTGCGGAAGGCATCGACCTGACGCCGGTGAACGCCGTGCGCGGCTTCGATCTCGCTCCCTTCCAGGTTTGGGATGTCACGGAACGGTTTGCGGCGAACGACGGCGCAGCGCTCGAGATCGCCTGGACGCCGATGGACGACGCCTGGCAAGACCTCGCGGCGGCGGGATTCGCCCGGCTCTTCTGGCGGGAATCGTTGCCCGCCTATGTCGCGGGGTACGACGACCGGCTTGGCGTGCGCTGGCTCGCCGATCGCTGGACAGGCGATCCCACGACCCGCCTCGAAATCGGATGGCGATGAGTGCGCGCGGCGCTGCGATGCGCCAGGCGCGTCGGGGAGAACTACCGGTGGAGACACGTCATCAGCAGGCGCTTGCGGCCGTCGACCCCGAGCAGATCGTCGCGCTCGCCTCGGACCTGATCCGCATTCCGAGTTTCAAGGGAGATGAAACGCCGCTGGCCCGTTGGTGGGCCGACTACTTCAACCAACGCGGCTACGAGGTCGACCTCCAGGAAGTGACGCCCGGGCGATTCCAGACCATCGCCCGGCTGCGCGGAACCGGCGGCGGCAAATCGATCATGTTCAACGGCCATCTCGACATCGACCCCTTGTCGATGGGCTGGAAGCACAATCCCTGGGAGCCGGTCGTCGAAGGCGACCGGCTCTATGGCGCCGGGATCATGAACATGAAAGGGGGCGACGCGGCGATGGTCGCCGCCGCCGAAGCGGTGCGGCTGTCCGGGGTCGAGATCCCCGGAGACATCGTCATCGCGCTGGTGGTCGGCGAGTTGCAAGGCGGCGTCGGCACGGTCCATCTGATGGAAAGCGGCCTCCGGACCGACGCCGCGATCGTCCCCGAACCGTTCGGCGCCGATGCGATCGTCACCACGCACGCCGGCGTGACCGAACTGGCGATCTCCACCCTCGGCTACTCGCGGCACATCAGCGATCGCACGGGCGCGGTCGACGCGATCGAGAAGATGATGACGGCGATCCCGGCGATCAAGGCGACGCGATTCCGGCCGAACACGGCGCCGGCCCTGCCGGCGCTGCCGTTGATCAATGTCGGCGGGGTGATCTGCGGCCGGGGCCGCGATCACGACCTGAAAGGTCCCAACTTCACGGCCGACTACTGCACGGCGATCGTCGACGTCCGGTTCCCGCCGGGCCCGACGGCCCAAACCGTCGAAGACGACATTCGCGCCGCGCTCGACGCCGTCGCCGCGCGCGACCCCGATTTTCGCTACGAAATCGAGCAGCCCTTGCCGGCGCGGTATGGGGCGTTGACGGTCACCATGGAGCCGACCGACATTCCGCGCGATGCCGACATCGTCCAGACCGTGCTGCGCAACTACCGCGAGGTCGTCGGCCGCGATCCCAGGGATTTCGGCGTGTCGCTGCCGATGTCGTACGCCGGCAACGACACCGCCCATCTCTGGCGGGCCGGCATTCCCTGCGTGTTGTTCGGACCAGCCGGTGGTTGGGATGAGCGGCCGGATGAACCGGACCAGTACATCCGGATCTCGGACATGGTCACCTGCGCCAGGGTGATGGCGCTCTCGGCCCTCGATGTCTGCAGTCAAGCGGCGGACGTATAAAGAATGAAGGAGGTCGGCGCCGCCAGTCTGGCGGCCACGCTGGAGTCTGGTTGCGATACTCGAACGGCCATCGACGACTGGCCGAATCGGATCGGAGGTCAGTGATGGAACCGATGGACCACGCGGTGGCGATCGAATCGCTCCACCGGCGGTTTGCCGCCCGGAAGATCGACCGGCGCGGCCTGATCAAGGGGTTGGCGGCGCTCGGATTGTCGAGTCAGGCGATCGCGCGCGTGTTGTCGACCCCGGGCGGGGCGGCGGCGCAAGAGCGCGGCAAGCCGGGCGGCACGGTCGTGGTCGGCATCTACCAGGAGCCGAACAGCCTCAGTTTTCTCTTGACGGGCGGCCCGATTTCGTTCGCCAGCATGGCGCTCTATCCGCTTTTCGAGCCGCTCATCCGCTACGACGCGGCCGGGAAGATGGAGCCGCGCCTCCTGGCGGAAATCCCGACGGTCGAAAATGGGGGTATCTCCAAGGACGGCGTGACCTACACGCTGAAATTCACCCCAGGCATCGCCTGGCACGACGGGACGCCGACCACGTCGAAGGATTTCAAGTTCACCTGGCAGTGGATCATGGATCCGAAGAATCAAGCCGGAATCACCGCCGGGTGGCAGGAAATCAAGGACATCGCGACGCCGGACGACCAGACCGCGGTCGTGACGCTCAAGCAACTCTACATCCCATTCGTCGGCGAAGTGCTCGGCTGGAATCCGATCTTGCCGCAGCACGTCCAGAGCACGATGTCGACCGAAGATTTCGGCCGCAAGCCGGTCGGCAACGGGCCGTTCAAATTCGTCGAGTGGGCGCCGGGCGACCATCTGACCTATGCCCGCGCCGACAATTACGGACGCCCGGAAAAAGCGCTCCTCGACCAGTTGATCTTCAAGGTGGTGCCGGACCGCAACACAGTCATCGCTCAGGCGAAGACCGGCGACATCCAGATCGGGGTCGACTACACCGAGGCCCAGATCCCGGAGATGCAAAACGTCACGGGCGTCTCATTGACGATC
>JAICJJ010000033.1 GCA_025928535.1 Thermomicrobiales bacterium | reverse complement strand
TTGAGCCGGCGGCATCATGACGCGGCGTTTCACCACGGCGAAACCGGGCTTGGCGTCGCGATCTTGCCGGAGAGCGCTCGGAGCGCAACGTCGGTGCGTGGACCGGCCGCCGTCATCCGGGAAGCGACGGCGCGGCCGGGCGAATTGACGTTGGTCTGCACGGGGCCGCTGACCAACCTGGCGATCGCGCTCAACGTCGCCCAGGAATTGCCGGCGCTGTTGCGCCGGGTGGTCGTCATGGGCGGCGCGTTTACGGTCGAGGGCAATGTCACGCCCTTTGCCGAATACAACATCTTCGCCGATCCGGAAGCGGCCCGGCAGGTGTTCGACACGCTCTTCCCGGAAATGATCGTGGTCGGGCTCGACGTGACGCGACAGGTCGCGTTGTCGCGAGCCGCGTGGGAGCGCGCCGACGGCGCCGCCGCGACGGGCACGCCCGCCCGGCTGGTGGCGGAGGTCTGCCGCCAGGCATTCGACCGCGGGGAGTCAGAAATGTTTCTGCACGATCCGCTGGCGGCGGCGGTCGCGTTCGATCCGTCGTTGGTTCAATGCGCATTGCGTTCGATCGACGTCGATTGCGGCGAAGCCGAGCGCGGCCGCACCCGTCTGATTGGCGCGGGCACGATCCAGGTCGCGCTCGGGGTCGATGCGGCGCGATTTCTGGACCTGTTCGACGCCAGGCTCGGCTTGCGCTGAATCGGGCGCCGCGACGCAAAGGCGTTTTCAAGCGGCGCGTGGTGTGCTATGCAATGAGGCAACCGCGGCGTGAGCGAAACGAAGCGCGCGAAGCGTCGGCATAGAGGAGAGGTCTCCCATGGACCCCTCGCTTGAATTGATTGAACAGGCGCCGCTGCAGGATCGCGACTTGTTGCAACGCCTCAGCGCCTACTTCGACGGCGTCGAGCAGCGGCTGCGACAAGGCCAGGGGTGGTTCATTTTCAACGCCCGGGGCGGCCGCTCCGCGCGTATCGCCACGTTCATGCAGTATCGCCTCGCGCAACAGGCGCCGCCGGTGTCGTATTTCATGATGCCGTGGCGCGATTTCGCGCTCAGCGCCTACGTGCGTGAAGCGGCGTTGCCGGAACTGGCCGCCAGCATCGACAAGGACGAAAAAGCGAGGCACGAATTCGACCTGGCGACGCGCGTGACGTATGGCGCCTGGACGCGGATGCTGAGCACCGATCTGCTGATTCTGGTCGGACTGAAGCCGAGCCACCCGCATGAGGCGAGCCTGCTCGATCGGACGATCGAGACCCGCTACGCCGGCAAGTTGGCGACCATCCTCGTCACGCCGACCTTGCCCCAGCAACTCGAGGCGGAATTTCAGAGCATCGACCCGAGCTTGCGGCACTGGGAGCGCATCTTCCAGCGAATGTACGACTCGAGCCTGGTGGCGCTCTGAGCAGCCGACTCGCCTACGACGACCGCGCCAGCGCCAGGTCGGCAATATCGACCAACAGCCGGCGGGTCGATTCGTCCGCGACGATTTCGGCGTGAGATTTGGCCCGCTCGGCGTAGTCGGCGGCGACCGCCATCGCCTGTTCGAGCGCGCCGGATTTGCGGATGGCGCCGACCAGGCGGTCGACATCGGGACCGTCAATCTCGCCCGCGACCACGTCGTGCAGCAGTTGCGCGTCGACCGGACTGCCACTCAGCTCCGCGCTGTAAAGCATTGTTGGCAGTGTGACGGTTCCCTGACGGAGGTCGTTGCCGGCCGGTTTGCCGAGTTGCTGGGCGCCTTCCCGCAAGTCGAGCACGTCATCGACGATCTGGAACGCCATCCCGACATCGGCGCCGAATGACCGCAACTCCGCGACGTGCGCTTCCGGGGCGCCGCCGATGATCGCGCCCATCTCGGCCGCGCCGGCGAACAGCGACGCGGTCTTGCCGTAGATGCGCCGCTCGTATTCTTCCCGCGTCTGATCGAGTCGGTGGGCGTTGAACATTTCCTGCAATTGACCGTCGCAGATGTCAGCCAGGGTCGAGGCGAAGATGGCGACGACTCGCGGGTTGCCGGTCGCGGCGGCGAGGATCGCCGATTGGGCGAACAGATAGTCCCCGAGCAAGATGACCGCGCCCGAACTGAGAATGGTATTGAGGGTCGGTTTGCCCCGCCGCAATGCGGCGCGATCGACGGTGTCGTCATGGACCAGCGACGCGGTATGCAGCAATTCGACGCCGGCCGCGGCGGTGACGAGCGCATCGAGATCGTAGTTGTAGCCGCGGCCGGCGAGCAGCAGGATCAAGGGCCGCAGCCGCTTGCCGCCGGCTCGGACGAGATCGAGCACGAGCGACGAGACGAGCGGCACGTCGATGGCGGCGGCTTGCTCAACCCGCGCTTCGACCCGCTGCAGGTCGGTCCGCATCGCCGCGAAGACGTCTCGCGTTTGGAGTTCCACCATTCCGCACCTGAGGCTCGGCTCTCGTCCATGTCGGCGGTTCCTCCCCCACACCGGCGGCCGTCGCACGGGACCGGGCGATTATGGTTGGCCAGCGCGAAAAGCGTCAACGCGGTCGATGGCGGCAAAATGGGCGTGTGCTACACTCGGGCAAGGGCATTCCCGAGCGTTTGCATGACCCCGCGCAGCAGTCGTCCGGCTCGGTTCGCCGGGGTTCGACTCCGAGCGTCGGTCGAGGCCGCCGCGTTCGGCGCGGCGCCCGGCCCGTCATTCGGCCGTTGGTCGCGAGGTCTTCCACATGTCGTCACGCTTGTCGGCGTCTCGTTCCTCCAGCAAACTGCCGCCTGCGATGCGGGTCGATCGTTCAACGACCGGCGGTCGCTCGCTGGTGCAGCCGCGACTGGCACGACCTTTGTCGTGGCTCGGCTGGGGCGCGAGCCTGGCGATCTTCCTCATTCCGGTCGTGTTGCTCCTTGGGTCGTTCATTTATCAACGCGTGGCGGCCAAGCCGGAATTGCAGGTCCAGGTCACCGATGCCTATTCGTCCGCGCCGCTTGCCGGCGCGACGGTGACGATCGGGTCGCAGCAGTTGGTGACCGACGCGGAGGGGATGGTGCGGGCGCCGGCCCTGGCGGAGCCAATCGGGATCACCGTTGCGGCGGCGGGGCACGAAGCGATCACCGCGCAGATCGGCGGGCCACATGGGGGAGCCTGGACCGCGCCGTTGCGGCCGAACACCCTTTCCGGAACGCTGACCGATGCCGCCAGCGGCGCGCCGATTGTCGGCGCGAAACTGTCGCTCATCAACGACCAAGGGGCATGGGCGACCGGCGTCACGGCCGCCGACGGCGCGTATCGCTTCGACAATGTGCCGGCGAACGCCCGGCTGGTGGTGGAGTCGGACGCCTACGGACGGGTCGAGCAGCCAGTCGGCCAGAAGACCGCGCTCAGCCTGCCGCTGAAATCGACGGTCGTCACCGGCACGGTGGCGGATGCCAGCGGCAAGCCAATCGCCGAAGCGCGGATCACGGCCGCGAACGGCTCGGCCGCGACCGTCTCCGGCCCGGATGGCGCGTTCCGGCTCGAAGGCGGGAACGACGTCGGCGAATTGCTGATCTCGGCGCCCGGATTCGAAACGGCGAAGGCGAGCGTGACGGCCAACCGGCAGGTGGCGGCATCGTTGCAGCCGCGGAAGATCAGAGCGGTCTACGCCAACATGGGCGTGCTGTCGACGCCGGATCGCTTGAACGAATTGATCCGGATCGCGGATACGACCGAAATCAATGCGATTGTGGTCGATGTCAAGCAGGATACGATCTACTACGACACGCAAGTTCCCTTTTTCAAAGATCTCAGCGGAGTGGTGACGCCGGTGTTCGAGCCGAAGCAACTGCTCGACGAGTTGCACGCCCACAATCTCTACGTCATCGCCCGGATGGTGGTGTTCAAGGACCCGATCGTCGCCGAGCAGCGGCCCGACCTCGCCGTGAAAGACGAAAACACCGGCCAGTCGTGGCGCGACAACAACGGCGCCGCATGGGTCAATGCGTTCGACGAAGAATTGTGGCGGGCAAACGCCGATCTCGGCGCCGAATTGACGCGGCTCGGTTTCGACGAAGTGCAATACGATTACATTCGCTTCCCGTCCGACGGAAACTTGAAAACGTCCGATTTCGGTCATGACTACACGGAGGCGAATCGCCGGGCGGCGATCACTGGCGCCGTGAAAGCGGGCGCCGACGCGATCCACGCCGCGGGCGGCGAGTTTTCGCTCGATCTCTTTCCGATCATCGCGCTGGAAGGCAACGATCAGGGCATCGGGCAGACGCTGCAAGACCTGACACCGCTCGCCGACTACATTTCGCTGATGATCTATCCGTCGCACTTCGAGCGCGGAAACATTCCGGTTGACGGCCATCCGAATGATTTTCCGTCCGAAACCGTGACGTACACCTTGCAAAAAGCGGAAGAACTCATGCCCGGCACCATCGAGAAGATGCGGCCGTGGCTCCAGGATTTCACCTATCCGGTCGAGGGTTTTTCCGCGTACGGACCGGCGCAGGTGCGGGCGCAAATCGACGCGGCGGAAGCGCAAGGCGTCAGCGGATGGCTGCTCTGGAACGCAGCCGGCGAGTTCCACGTCGATGCGCTCAAGCCGTCGAGTTGAACGGGATCCCGAACGGAATCAAGACGCGCGCGCCGAGCGAGCGACCGCGCTCGATCAGTTGCCCGCGGGAACAAACAAACTCGCGATCCTGATCCGGGCGATGCGCCCGACCCATTGGCTCAAGAATGGCGTGGTGTTCGCCGCGCTCGTCTTTGGTCATCGCCTGGCCGACCCGATTTCGATCGTCCGGACGGTCCTGGCGGCGGCGATCTTTTGCCTGCTCAGCAGCGCCATGTATCTGGTCAACGATGTCCGCGACGCCGAACGCGACCGGCTGCACCCGATCAAACGGCAACGTCCGGTGGCGGCCGGTTTGTTGTCGCCGGGCCTGGCGCTCGCCTCGGCTGGCGGACTCCTGCTCGTCGCGGCACTCGGCGCGGCGGCGCTCGGCGCCGCTTTTTTTGCCGTCTGCGCCGCGTATGTCGCCTTGATGACCGCGTATTCGTGGGGATTGAAACAGGTGGCGATCGTCGATGTGCTGGTGATCGCGATCGGCTTCGTCTTGCGCGCGGCCAGCGGCGCCCTCGCGATCGACGTCACGATTTCGCCCTGGTTGCTGGTCTGTACGATGCTGCTGGCGTTGCTGCTTGGGTTCGGCAAGCGGCGGCACGAATTGGCGACGCTTGGCAATGCGGCCGCGCACCGGCGCAATCTGGACGACTACACGCTGCCGATGCTCGATCAATTTGTCGCCATCGTCGCCGCCGCGACGGTGATCGCGTATGCGGTCTACACCTTCGATGCGCCGAACGCGCCGGGCGATCATCGGATGCTGCTGACGATCCCGTTCGTGCTCTACGCCATCTTCCGCTATCTCTTCCTGATCCACGCCCGAAACGAAGGCGGCTCGCCTGAGGCATTGCTCCTGCGTGACCGGCCGCTAGCGACGGCGATCCTGCTCTGGGGAGTCGTTTGCGTCGCGTTGTTCTATCCGCGCTGAACGCCGGCGGTCGCCGCAGGTCCAATAGTTCCATTTGGAAACTTTACACGGAGCGTAGCAAGTTACCGCCATTGCGTGTATAATCTCAGCGATCATCGGCGATCGTCGCCGCGGAACCGCGGTCGCCAGGCGGGAAACGGACGGCCAACGCGGCGCGGCGATGACAAGACCGAAGGTCGAATTTGCGAGAGGAGCAAGCATGATCGTCGTGCGGCGCAGTCGCCCGAGAGATCCGGAACGAGTCCAGCAGGAAATGGAAGCGGTGTTCCGGACGCTGCTGGCGCCCGGTCGCGCCGTGGCGCGCGGAGGCGGCAGCCGCTGGCGGCCGCCGATCGAGGTGTTCGAAACGGCGGACGCGCTGGTGGTCCGGGCCGAGATCGCGGGCATGGACGAAGGCCAACTCGAAGTCGTCATCGACGGCGATTTGTTGAGCATCCGCGGGGAACGGCCTGATCCGCGACAATCCGAACCGCGTTCCTATCACGAAGCCCGGATTCCATATGGCGCTTTTGGCGCCGAAATCTACGTTCCGTTCGCGGTCGACGCCGACCGGGCCGATGCCGAATATCGCGATGGATTTCTCCGGATCGTGCTGCCGCGAGCGACTGCCAGGACCATCATCGGCCTGCAGACGGCAAGCGACGGCAGACGATAGTGGGGAGCAAGGTAAACCAATGAGCAATCAAACCAACGACGAGACGATGGACCGAACGGACGTCGGGCCCGAAGCGACGGCCGGCGATCAGGCGGCGGCGATCGAGCAGCCCGAGATCATCGAATTGCCGGAGCGCTTCGAAGCGGCGGACAACGCGGTGACCGACGCGACTGAAGACGACGCGCCGGAGATCCTGACGCTGCCGGTGCTGCCGCTCCGTGGAACGGTCGTCTTTCCGCTGACGGTGGTGCCGCTCGCCGCGGCGCAGCCGCGAAGTCTCCGCTTGATCGATCATGTGATGGCGGGCGACCGGATGGTTGCCCTCGTCATGCAAAAAGACGCCGAACAGGAAGGCGCCGGGCCGGGCGATGTCTATCAGGTCGGCACGATCGCCACGATCCACCAGATGATGCGGGTGCCCGACGGCAGCGTGCGTCTGGCGGTTCAAGGCGTCGAGCGGATGCGCATCCTGGAATGGATCGCGGAAGAGCCGTATCTGACCGCGCGGGTGCAACGGGCGCCGGAGGTGATCGAAGACTCGGTCGAGGTGCAGGCGCTGACGCGCAACACGCTCGATCTCTTCCAGCGTCTCGTGTCGCTGGTGGCGCACCTTCCAGACGAACTGGTCACCGCGGCGCTCAATGTCGACGATCCGCGTCATCTGGTCTATCTGGTCGCGACGAACCTCAGGATGGACCCCGAAGAGCGGCAGCGCCTGCTCGAACTGGATTCCGTGCGCGAGAAGTTGACGATGCTCAACACCTTCATCACGAAGGAGTTGGACGTCCTCGAACTCGGCAAGAAGATCCAGAGCGACGTTCAGGAAGAACTGAGCAAGAACCAGCGGGAGTACTACCTGCGGGAGCAACTCAAGGCGATCCAGAAAGAGCTCGGCGAAACCAACGAAACCGAAGCCGAAGTCACCGAGCTCCGACAGAAGATCGAAGAATCTGAAATGCCGGAGGAAGCGGCGAAAGAAGCGCGGCGCGAGCTCGACCGGCTGAGCAAATTGCCGCCGGCCGCGGCGGAATACGGGGTCATCAAGACGTATCTCGATTGGCTGACCTCGTTGCCATGGAACGTCAGCACCGAGCGGGAAATCGACATTCCGCTCGCACGGCAGATTCTGGACGACGATCACTACGATCTCGAAAAGATCAAGGACCGGATTCTCGAATACCTGGCGGTCCGGAAACTGAAGCGGGAATTGGCGGCGCAGGCGGAGAATGGCGACGAGCAAATCAACCGCGAGCCAATTCTCTGCTTCGTCGGCCCGCCTGGTGTCGGCAAGACCTCGCTGGCGCAATCGATCGCTCGCGCCCTCGGCCGGGAGTTGACCCGGATGTCGCTCGGCGGCGTCCGCGACGAAGCCGAAATTCGCGGCCACCGACGGACCTATGTCGGCGCGATGCCGGGGCGCATCATCCAGGCGATTCGCCGGGCGGGCACGAACGATCCGGTCTTCGTCCTCGACGAGGTCGACAAACTCGGCAATGACTGGCGGGGCGATCCGTCGTCGGCGCTGCTCGAAGTGCTCGATCCGGAGCAGAACAGCACGTTCCGCGATCACTACCTGGATGTGGCGTTTGACTTGTCGAAGGTGATGTTCATCGCAACCGCGAACGTGCTCGACACGATCCCGGGGCCGCTGCGCGACCGGATGGAAATCCTCGAACTGAGCGGCTACACGGATGAGGACAAGTTGCACATCGCGCAACGCTATCTCGTGCCGAAGCAACTCAAGGCGCACGGGCTGCCGGCGGAAACCTGGTCGTTCACGGACGAGGGATTGCTGGCGATCATCCAGCACTACACGCGGGAAGCGGGCGTCCGGAATCTGGAGCGCGAGATCGCGACGGTGTGCCGGAAGATTGCGACGCGCGTCGCCGAAGGACGCGAGGCGCCGAATCCGGTCGGACGGGACGAAGTGCGCGAGTATCTTGGCCGGCCGCGCTTCTTTTATGAAGAGCGGGCGGCGCGAACCGAGCAGCCGGGCGTCGCGATCGGCGTCGGCGTCAGCGGGGTCGGCGGCGACATCATGTTCGTCGAGGCGACGCGGATGCCGGGCAAGGGATCGTTGACCGTGACGGGCCAACTCGGCGACGTGATGCGGGAGTCGGCGACGGCGGCGCTGTCGTACGTCCGGTCGCGGGCGCGGGATCTGAATATCGACCCCGATTTCTATCGGGACTCGGAGATTCACATCCACGTTCCGGCTGGGGCCATCCCGAAAGACGGTCCTTCTGCAGGGACGGCGATGACGACCTCGCTCGTGTCGTTGCTGACCGGCGTGCCGGTGCGCGACGAAGTGGCGATGACCGGCGAAATCACGTTGCGCGGGCAGGTGCTGCCGGTCGGCGGCATCAAGATGAAAGCGCTGGCGGCGCGGCGCGCCGGGATCGAGACCTTCGTCTTGCCGCGGCGGAACGAAGCCGATCTCGACGAATTGCCGAAAGAACTGCGCGACGAGATGACGTTCGTCCTGGCCGACACGATGGACGACGTGCTGCAGGCGGCGATGCCGAAAGGCTTTCATCTCAAGCCGCGGGCGACGGCTTCGGCGGTCGTCGACGACGGCGCCCGGGCGGCGGGCCAGCCGGTGGCCGCGGCGCGGTAGCGATCGATTCGACGGTCATTCAGACGATCTTGACGAAGAGCCCGGCCGAATTGGCCGGGCTCTTCGCATCTGCGCTGCTCGGATCGTGAAATCGCGACGAATCAGGCGGGGGCGAGGGTCAGGCGGCGAGTGGCCGCTGCTTCGACTAGCGCCTGGAACGGTCGAAGGTGCTCGGAGTGATGCGCGAACATCATTTCGGGGTGCCATTGGACGCCGATCACCCAGCAGGGGCCGGCATGGCAGACCGCTTCAATGAAGCCGTCGGGCGATGTCGCGACCGAGCGCAAAGCCGGCGCCAACGCGGCGATCGCCTGATGGTGAAACGAGTTCACCGCAAGGCTCGGCATGGCGAACACATCGGCGGCGACGCCCTCCGGGGTGACATCAACGCGATGCGATGGCTCGTGCGGCGCGTGCCCGGATTCGTACTGGCGGTGCGCGATGGAGGATTGCGGCGCATCCTGGCTGGGAATGTCCTGGACGAGCGTGCCGCCGAGCGCGACGTTCAGCGCCTGAATGCCGCGGCAAATGCCGAGGATCGGGATGTCGCGTTCGATCGCGCCACGAATCAACGCGATCTCGAACGCGTCGCGCCGCGGATCGACGCCGTAGGTCGTCGGGTGCGTCGAGGCGTCGCCGTAGCACGCTGGATCGAAATCGGCTCCTCCGGTCAGAAGCAGGCCATCGACGAGATCGAGGACGCGATCGACATCGTCGACGCGCGACGGCAACATGATTGGAATGCCGCCGGCGCCAGCGACCGCGTCGAGATAGTTGTCGCTGACCGTCTGCTTCTGGAAGGTCGCCCAGGGCCTGACGTCTTCGGCCGGGCTGCATGTCACGCCGATGACCGGTTTCATTCGCTTGCCGCTCCTGTCGCGTCGAACGTCCGATAGCCGTCCCGATTGTAGGTCGGATTCGTCGCCGGTCGCATGGGAAGCGCGGAACTCGGTCGCGGCCCGGATGCAACTCGATTCGCCCTGAGCATGCTCGCGGAGGCGCCAGCGCCGCGAACCGACCGACCGACTGGAATGGATTGAAGCCAGCACCGTCGCGTGATACAGTTTGGATGTGCACACAAATGTAAGTTGTTTGGGTTGATGGCGCCGGCTGCTCAGCCCGTTGATAGATCGCGCGTCGATGTATTGATTGCGGCGGCGAAGGTCGCCGCTGGACTGGACGTTCGAAGGGAGGAGTCAGCCGGCGAGTCCGCATGGCGCGATGAACCTTGAGCGATGGCGAGTTGGCGAGGCCGCGTGCGCATCTCGTGCGGCGCTGTCCGCGTGGCCGCCAGGCCGATATGATCGGAGGGAGTGCGATGAGAGCGATGGCGACAGTGGGCGGGTTGTTGACCGTCGGAGCGCTCGGTGTTGTGCTGGCGGGAGCAGCCGCGCAACCGGCGTACGCCGCGAAGGCCAGCCGGAGCGCCGTGATCCTGTTCACCAGCAATCGGACGACCGCAGACAATCCCGAGGGCGACTACGAGATCTTTTCGATGGACAGCGCCGGAGGAGATCTCAAGCAATTGACGAAGGATGACTATGATGAATATCTGCCGACGTTGTCTCCGAACGGAAAACAGATTGCATTTGCGAGTGAGTACGACGGAGACTTCGAAATCTACGTGATGAACGCGGATGGAAGCAATCAACAGCAACTGACGCAGAACGATGCGTTCGACTATGCTCCTGCATGGTCGCCGAACGGCAAGAAGATCGCGTTTACGAGTGACCGTGATGGAGGCGATTTCGAGATCTTCGTCATGAACGCCGACGGACGGAAGCAGCGCGATCTGACGAGAAATGACACGCTCGACGATTTGCCGACCTGGTCTCCGAATGGCAAGAAGATCGCGTTCATCAGCGATCGGAACGATCCCGGCGGGGATGTCCAGATTTACACGATGAGCGCTTCCGGAAAGAAAGCAGTGCAACGAACGAAGGAAGGAAGCAATTTCGATCCGGACTGGTCGCCGAATGGCAAGTTGATCGCGTTCACGAGTGGACGCGACGGCGATCTCGAAATCTTTACCATGAAGGCGAACGGCAACAATCAACAACAATTGACCGACAATCAGACGGATGACTACTATCCGGCGTGGTCGCCGAGCGGCAAGGGGATCGCGTTTTTGAGCGATCGCGACGGCAACGAGGAAATCTACGCGATGGCCGCTGGCGGCGCGGATCAAACCAATCTGACCGACAATTCCGCCAAGGATGTGGATCCCGACTGGTAGCCGGGAACGCTGCGTGCCCGTCGCCAAAGCCCCGACCCGCATCGCCGGTCGGGGCTTTGGCGACGGGACAAGGCGGCTTGACCCGCTGGCGGCTTTTTGCGCGGCCTTGACGCGGGCTGGCGGGCAGCGTATCATCCGCGGGCCGTCGATTGAGACGCTGACGGACCGGGCGCCGAATGAGGCGCCAAACGGTTCGGTTTGCGGAGGAGGTTGACGGAGCCCGCGAGGATCTGGTATTCTAAGCGGGTCGCCGGTTTTCACTGGCGGTTGTCGATTCCCTGAGTGCGGTCAGGAAACCGGGCAGGGAGGCTCTTCGTAACGAAGAGCGTTCCTGGCGGGACCGTGCGATTGGGAATCGCTTGCACGTTGAGAAGTGGGCGACGCGCGCGTTTTGGCGGATCGCTGGAGCGGTCTGGGGCGCGGGCGCGCGGAAGACGGAGGAGCGCGGCGGATCGATGCCGGCGACGGGATCGATGGCGGCGCGCGGCG
>JAICJJ010000225.1 GCA_025928535.1 Thermomicrobiales bacterium | reverse complement strand
CTGGCGACGTGAAGCCGAGAATCGTCGTCGTCTTCGGCGCAATGTCGGCTTCATCGACCAGATGCGAGATGCGCACCGCGTACGCCGTATCGTCCCGATTGACGACGTGGAGCACGGTCGCATCGGTCGTGTTCAGGCTCAACTCCGTCGGATTCAACTTGCCGCCTTCGATGGCCAGTTTGGCGCCTTCCAGCGGTTCTGTCGATTCCCCCGGCACGACCGTGATCGTCACCCCGAGCGCCGCCGCCGACGATGGCCGATTGCCGCCGCTCGTCGCTGCCGGCATCTCGCCGCATGCCGCCATCGCCAGCGCCGTCGCCGCCGCGGCCAACCCGCCACGCGCCTCCCGACGACCCACGCGAACGCCGCGGCGCCGCGGCGCGACCGCTTGCGGTTCCGCTTCCAACGCCTCCATGCTCGATTCCCCTTCCCGGTCCCAGTCCCTCACCCCCCGCCCCTCGCCCATTGCGATGGGCGAGGGGAGCAACCATCGTCTCCCCTCGCCTGCCGCAGCGGGAGAGGGGCCGGGGGTGAGGGAACTCCGCGCCAACTCCGTTTGCACGATACTGTCGCCGTGGCGAACATCGCTCGCCCGATCGTCGTCCGTCCCTCGTCCGGAGCCAGCCATGACTGACGCCGAGTTCGTCACCAACGGCTTTCATCACGTCACAATGGTCTCGCGCGACGCGAGCCGCACCCTCCCCTTCTACCGTGATCTGCTTGGTTTCCCGCTCGTCAAACAGACCGTCAATTTCGATCTGCCGGAAACGTATCATCTTTACTTTGGCGTCGACGGCGGCCACCCCGGCACGATCCTGACCTTTTTCGAGTGGCCGCATGCCGGCCGGGGCCGCTACGGCGTCGGCGGGGTCCATCATGTGGCGCTCGGCGTCGCCGACGAAGCGCAGCAATTGAAGTGGAAACGTCGGCTGACCGACGCCGGCGTGCCAGTCAGCGGTCCCTATGATCGCGGCTGGTTCACGAGCATTTATTTCGCGGACCCTGACGGGCAGATTCTGGAGATCGCGACCGAAGGCCCCGGCTTCGCCACCGACGAACCGATCGAGGCGCTCGGGCAGCGCATTATCGTCCCGGACCCGGGCCGGCTGAAAGGCGGACGGGACGAAGCGTCGATTCAAGCAGCGTCCCACCCGGAGCCGGTTCCGGAAATCGACGACGCGATGCGGCTGCGCGGCATTCACCACGTCACCGGCATGACGGACGACATCGGCGCCGCCGACGACTTCTACAACCGCGCGCTCGGGATGCGTCTGGTCAAGAAAAGCGTCAACCAGGACGATCCCGACACGCCGCACTGGTTCTGGGCCAACTACGACGGAGCGCGCGTCCTCCCCGCCAGCGACATGACCCTCTTCGGCTGGCCGAAAAACGCGCCGCGCGCCCGCGAAGGCACGGGGCAAACGCACCACGTCGCCTTCCGGGCGAACGACGAAGAACATCTCGCCGCCTGGCGCGAGCATTTGCTGGCGCAAGGGATCGACGTGACCGACATCCGCGACCGGAACTACTTCAAAAGCATCTACTTCCGCTCGCCCGACGGCCTGCTGCACGAAATCGCGACCGACGTCCCGGGCTTCGCAGTCGACGAAGACGCCGACCGCCTCGGCGAATCGTTGCGGCTTCCCTCCTGGCTGGAGCCGCGCCGGACCGAAATCGCGTCGGCGCTGAAGCCGCTGGGCTGACAGATGACCGATCGACGCCGCCGGCCGCTCACCTGCCCGGCGCGTTGTCGTCCGCTTCGCGGGCGAATTGGCGGACGAACGCGGCAAGCCGCTCCGCCGCGCGCTCGATGACCGCGCGGCCGATCGCTTCGGTCGCGTCGCCGGCTGCGCCATAGACCCCTGCCGGCGCTTCCCGCAACGGCTCGGGCGGCGCGTAGAACGCGCCGCCGAACGGAGGATCGAGGAATCCGTCAAGATCGGCGCAATCGGCCGGCGCCGGGAGTTCCCGCGCGACCAACTCCGACCGCAGATAGCGTTGGATCGACGTTTCGGTCTGGCCGGCGTGGCCGATGTGGCCGCTGTCGCCGGGAGCGAGCCGCCGGAGTTCCTCCGGGCCGACAAGATTCCAGTAGGAGAGGGCGGCGGCGCGCACGCGCCGTTCGGCCAGCATCGTCGCCGCAACGCCGATGATGCCCGCGTTGCCGCCGTGCCCGTTGACGATCACCATCCGACCGAACCCATGCCGCGCCACGCTCGCCCCGATGTCGTCGATCAGCGCCAGAATCGTTTCCGGGCGCAACGACAACGTGCCGGCGAACGGCAGCCAGTAGGGCGAAAGCCCCCACCAGATCGGCGGCAGGACGAGCGCCGGCGGATCGTCGAGCGCGCGCGCCGCCCGCTCGCAGACGGCGACCGCGGCGCTGATGTCGGTGTCGAGCGGCAGATGCGGTCCGTGCTGCTCGACCGCGCCGATCGGCAGGAGCAGCGCCGTCGTCTTCGGCAGCGCCGCGATCTGATCGCGCCGCAACGTTTGCCAATGAACGTCCAACTTCAGCCGCCGCCGCTCGCGCGGTCGTCTTGCGGCGGATTGGCCACACCCATGTCCTTCACGTCGAACATCGCGATCGAGACGCCGCCGCTTGCAAAGTTCGCCAGATCGCCCGCGGTGGCTTGTCCCTCCGGCGAGGCGAACGCCTGCCGGGCGGCGTCGAGCGAATCGAACTGGAGCAGGGCAATTTGGTGATGAGCGACGGAGCCGTCGGGTGAAAGCACCCGACCGCTCGAGACTTCGAACTGACGGAGGCCGGGCAACGCCCGCGCGATCGGCACGTGGTTTGCTTCGTAGTAGGCGTCGAAGGCGGCCGGGTCTTCCGGCGTTCCGTACAGCGCGAGCACATAGCACGGCATCGGACTCACCTCCGGCTGCGTCGCATCGCCAAGAATCTGCCCGCAGATTAGCCCCTTCCCCGCGGCTGTCAAGCGAGACGACGGAAGCGGCCGGGGGAGTCGATCCTTGTCGCGGACGCTGGTCCGTGAAACACTGGCCCCGTTCGGCTCGCCCGCCACGCTTCGGTCTTCCCCGGCGACCCCGCCCCGGGGAGGTGGCGGCGGCTCGCGACGAGGGAACGAACGGCCCGATGCAGCGCGCGACGACGCGACGAACGATGTTGGCCGGGATCGTGGGGGGCGGGGTGACGCTCATCGAAGAGAGTTTGTCGCTCTCTCCCGGCGCGGCTCGCCACACTGACCGGACCGTGCCGAAGCCGCCGCCGGCCGGGCGGCATGATCGCGCCCGCCGCAATGGCGACGGCGCCACGCTCACGCTCGGCGCGTTCCATCCCGGCATGCCCGGCGATCCGTCATCCCTCGACGACTTCAAGGCGCGCTACGGCCGCGTGCCCGGCTTGATCATGTGGTTCCAGGCGTGGGGCGACGACACGAACAAAACCCTCGACACGAAGGCGCTCGACCGCGTCAAGGCCGCCGGCGCCATCCCGATGATCACCTGGGAGCCATGGGTTCCCGCCAACGGCGCCAACCAGCCCGACTACGCGCTGGCGAAGATCGCCAACGGCCAACACGACGGGTACATCGATTCGTGGGCGTACGACCTCAAGACGTGGGGCGGCACGACATTGCTCCGCTTCGCGCACGAGATGAACGGCGATTGGTACCCGTGGGCGGCCGGGGCCAACGGCAACAAGGCGGCCGACTACGTCGATGCCTGGCGCCACGTCCACGATCGCTTCCAGCGCGCCAACGCCGACAACGTGCAATGGGTCTGGGCGCCGAACGTCAAGTACGACGGGTCGGCTCCCCTCGACGACCTCTACCCCGGCGACGATTCGGTCGATTGGATCGGGATGGACGGCTACAACTGGGCCGCCGCTCGTTCGTCGTCGAAATGGCGGTCATTGGGAAACGTCTTCGGCCCGACGTACGACGAATTGACCGCTGCCCATCCGGCCAAACCGATCATGATCGCCGAAACCGGTTGCCCCGGCAGCCGGCCCGACAAGGCGAGCTGGATTCGAAAAGGCTTCCTCTCGACCGTGCCGCGCCGCTTCCCCAACCTCTCGGCCATCACGTACTTCGACGCCAAAACCGACCGCGACTGGCGCGCCAGCACCTCGGGCGACATCCGCAAGTCGTTTTCCGCCGTCGCCAAGAGCGATCGCTACCGGGGCCAGTTGCCCGATTCCTGAGCGTCCGCGCGGCCGCGGCCGGCGCTCCCCGGATGGCGTCGTATACTGGGTTCGGCAAGTGGCTGTCCGTCGGCCGGGAGGGAAGTCCGGCACGAATTCGCGGCATGCCGTATGCGATCCGCGCTCCGGGTTGAAACACGTTCGCCCGAGGCTCGGACGCCGATCCGATCGCCGCCCCGCGCGGTCATTGTCGGATTGCCGAAGGGAAGGACCGGATCGGCCGCGTTCTCCGGCCGGCCGGTTTGTGGGGCGCAAACGAACGATGAAGAGGTCAGGCGGTCGGCGGCGGCGTCACGCGCCGCCGACGGAGCACGGCCGATCGGGCAGCGGCGGCTGCGTTCGCGTCCGCGCGCGCGGAAAGGCGGCGGGCTAGATGGCCGTCACCACCCGCGCCCTGCTCGAACCCCGCGCTGACCGCCGCGCGCCCGCGCTGCCACGGGTCGTGACGCGGCAATACGTCATCCGCGGCCTCATCGTCATCAACCTTTTCCTCGGCGCGCACTATCTCCTCTGGCGGTACACCGGGTCGATCAACTGGCATGCGTGGCCGCTCGCGTTCGCGCTCCTCGCCGCCGAAACCTACAGTTTCATCGGCGCCTGCCTGTTCGCGCTCGGCATGTGGCGCTGGCGCCGCCGAACCGGACATCCGCCGGCGCGCGGCGATGAAACGGTCGACGTCTTCATCACCTGCTACAACGAGCCGGTCGCCGTCGTCCGCGAAACGGTGCGCGCGGCGCTGGCGATCCGGCATCCCGCCAACGTCTATCTCTGCGATGATGGCGCTTCCCCGGCGATGCGGGCGATGGCGGCGGACGAAGGATGCGGCTACCTCACCCGCTCGGACGAATGGAACGGCAAGGAACGGCACGCCAAAGCCGGCAACCTGACCAACGCTCTCAACCAGACGAGCGGCGAATTCGTCCTCATTCTCGACGCCGACCAGATTCCCCAGCCGGAAATCCTCGACGAGACGCTCGGCTATTTCGCCGATCCGAAAGTCGCGTTCGTCCAGACGCCGCAATGGTTCCGCAACATCGCGCCGGGCGATCCCCTGGGCAATCAGGCGCCCCTTTTCTATGGGCCGATCCAGGAAGCCAAAGACGGCTGGAACGCGTCGTTTTTCTGCGGCTCCAACGCGGTGCTGCGGCGCGACGCCCTCCTCCACGCCGGACTGATCAACTATTCGCGCGAACTCGAACGCCAGATCGGCCAGATGCTCGACGGGGCGACCCGCTTTCTCCAGCCGGCCGCGCGCCAACTGCGCGAACGGGGCGAGCGGCGCTACGTCGCCGCGGTCGAGATGGTGCGGACGGCGGTCAGCCAGGCGCGCGCCGAATTGCAGGCCGGCGAACCGCTGGCGGAAGTGACCTATCGCTTCCAGCGCCGGGCGCAAGACGCGGCCCGCGTCGTCATCGCCGCCGAACGGGCCGACCCGAAT
>JAICJJ010000205.1 GCA_025928535.1 Thermomicrobiales bacterium | reverse complement strand
GGCTGGCGCTCGATTACGCCTTCAACGCGCTCGGCCTCCACAACGTGATGCTGACCGTCTACGAATACAATCCCGCCGCCCGGCGCGCCTACGAAAAAGCCGGTTTCCGGTTGATCGGCCGCCGCCGTCAGGCGCGCTGGCATCTCGGCCGCTTCTGGGACGAACTGTTTTACGATTGCTTGGCGACGGAATTCGTCAGCCCGGTCGTGCGCGCCATGCTCGATCCGGGCCGGCCGCGCGACGATCCGGCGTGATTGCTCACGCCGGGGAATGGCGGAGGGAGCGCGCATGAACGACTCGACGGCGTTGGCGTGTCCGCTGGATGGAACCCACCTGGAGTCGGCGCCGCTCGGCGACGTCACGCTCCACTACTGCCCCGAATGCCAGGGCATCTGGCTGACGCGCCAGGAATTCGAGCAACTGATCGAACAGGCGACGCGCGACGCCCGCCACGACGAGCCGTCCGCCGACGTCGCCGCCGAACCATCGGAGGAAGGTGGCGACGAAGCCGCGCCGCGCCAATCCCGCGGGCTGCGCTCGATCCTCGACGATCTGTTCGGTTAGCCGCGGTTATCGCGCGGAGCGTCCGGTTCCATACGACCACGGCCCGGACCCGGTCGCCGGCAAGGTGACGACCGCCGCCCGGTGCGGCAACGACGAGCAGGCGATGCCGTCGTGGTTCGGGTCGAGGTTGTACGGGTCGGACGGGTCGAGATCGAGGACGAGTTGCGCGTCTTCCTGAAACTGGAAGTCGATGCAATCGACGTCCTGGAGCACGCGCCGGGTTGACGGGGCGGCGACCAGCGTCGGCTCCGGCGTCGGGGTTTCCGTCGCGTTGGCCTTGTTGTTTTTCTTCCGGTTTGCGTTCGCCTTTGCTTCGGGCGTCGGCGTCGGGGTCTTGGCTTTCTTGGCGTTCTGATTCTTGTTCTGGTTCTTGGCTCCGTTTTGCTTGGCCGCCTTGTTGCCGTTCTTGCCGCCGCCGCCGGCTTCCGGCGTGGGAGTCTCGGTCGTCTCCGGCGTCGGGGTCGCGTTTTGCTGTTGCTGTTGCTGTTTCTTGTTCTTGTTCTTGTTCTTGTTGTTCTTGGCGCCCGCCGCGGCCGGCGGCGTCGCGTCCGGATTGGTCTGGAAAAATTCTTCGCAGGCGATGCCGTTGTGGTTCTGGTCGAGCCCGTTCGGATCGCTCGGGTCCTTCAGCAGCGCGGCCTGCGCGTCCGCCTGGCTGGCGAAATCGGAGCAATTCAATTTGTCCTGGAGCGCATCCGCCGGCATGGACGGCCGGAGCGCCGCGCCCATCGCCAGCGGCCCCGCGAGCACCCCCACCAGGACGATCTGCCCGAGTTTCATCGATCGTGTCCCCCGCCCCTGGTCGGCCTACGTCCGCGCGCGCGAACTTCGCAATCGGCTGGCCGCCGGTTCCCGTTCCGCCAGCGCCGCTTCGTGCGCGGCGATCGACCGCTCGCCGCGGCAGACGAACACGACGCGATCAATCGACGGATCGGCGTCCAGAAAATCGGCCGCGGTCCGGACCGCGATGGTCGCCGCCCGCTCGACGGGAAAGCGGTAGGCCCCGGTGCTGATCGCGGGAAAGGCAATGACGTGCGCTTCATAGAGGCTGGCGAGCATCAGCGCGTTGTAGTAGCACCCTTCGAGCAATTCGTCTTCGCCCCGCGTGCCGCCTTCCCAGATCGGCCCCGGCGTATGGATGACCCAGCGCGCCGGCAGATCGAACCCCGGCGTGATGCGGGCGCGCCCGGTCGGACACCCGCCGAGATCGCGGCAGGCCGCCAGCAAGCGTGGGCCGGCGGCGCGGTGGATGGCGCCGTCGACCCCGCTGCCGACGCGCAACGACGTGTTGGCCGCGTTGACGATCGCATCGACCTTCATCCGGGTGATGTCGCCTTCGACGACCTCGATCGCCGCCATCCTCTCCCTCCCCGCTCGGCCGCGCCGAACGGATCATCGCAGATCGAGCGCGTCCAGTTCTTCCCGCAGCGCCCGCAGGCTCTTGTGACGTTGCCGCAATTCGCCGATGTCGGCGGTCCATTGCTCCGCGCGGCCGGCGTCGGTCATGACGTGCTTGACGCGCGCGAGATGCGCCGCCGCTTGCCGGTAGTGGTCGCGCTGGCGGGCTTCGATTTCCCGCTCCGCCAGCCGCGTGTAGATGCGGACCGCCGCGTCGGGATCGCTCGATTCGGCCGCTTCGGCGACCCGGGCTTCGAGGCTGGCGATCGACACCAGCCAGCCAAACTGGCCGGGGGCGTAGCCGCTGCGCGTCGTCTTGTTGGCTTCGAGCGCCTTGACCGCAGCCGCGACATCGCCATCTTCGAGGTGAATTTCGATCAACCCGACAATCCCGCCGCTCTTCTTCATCGCCGCCAGCAACTTCGGCCGCGCCTTCTCCCACACCTCGGGCGGCTGATCCGGCAGACGCGCGGCCTTCCTGACCATGTCGTACGCCGCTTTCGACGGCACGGCCTCGAAGAGGCGCTTCGCCATGTCGAAGGCTTTGGCCGATCGCCCGTGCGCGGCGTACTGGCGGGCGAGCCAGTCGAAGCATTGCGCATCTTCCTGTGGGTTTTTTCCTTCCTGCTCCCAGAGCCGCCCGTCGATCAGATCGAGCGCTTCATCGATCCGGCGGGGCGCGTCGCCGTCGATCAACGCCTCGGCGAACGCCATGAGCGCCGGAGTGCCCAGGTGGCGGGCGGCGAGGCCAATTGCTTCTTCGACCCTTCCCAGCCGGAGCAGGGCATCGCTCGCTTCGTCCCATAATTCGGCGGCGCGATACTCCTCCAGCAATTCCTCGTCGCTGAGGCCGCCATTCGGGCCAAGCTGCGCGAGAAACCAAAGAATCGCGCGCCGCATCCACGAGCGGTCGTAGTCGTCGCCCTTGAACCGGCGCGCGGCCTCCCGCAGCCAATCGCCGACGCGAATCCGCTCCTCCGGCGTCGCCGAGCGGACGATCGCTTCCTCCCCGTCTTCCGCGATGCCGGGATCGTCGAGCGCGCGATCCGCTTCCCAGAGGGCGAGGAGCGCATCGATCAGCCGGGCGCGCTCGTCCGGCGTCAACTGCTGCTCCGCCGGCGCTTCGGCTTGCGCGTCGAGGCAGGCGGCGAGCCCGACATCGCACTGACTGACGATCTCGAACAACGAGCCGTTCGGGTCGGCGAACCGCGACAAGCGCGGAATCGTCGTGTCGGCGATGACCGCGTAGGCGGCGACCGCGTTGCGCCAATCGCCGGCGTCGGCATACGCGTCGGCGATGTCGACGAGTTGCTGCAGACTGTCGGCGATCAGCGCGCACGAATCCCAGTCGTCGTATTCATACCAACCGTAGCGACGATTGCTCTTGGATCGGCCCGTCTGTTGTTCGGCAAACGCCGCTTCGACCTGCCGCCGCCACGCGGCTTCGTCCAACGGGCCACCGCTCGGTCCGCCCGCGACCGGCAGCGGCAATTCGACCATCGTTTCGAAATCGGGCTCTTGCCGGACCATCCGCTCGATCAGCGCGATCAACTCTTCGCGGCTCCGCTCGGCGAGGACCTCGGCGATCGGCGGCCGGACCGTGAATTTTTCGGGCGCGTCGATCCAGGTCAGGAGCAAGGCGACGATGTGTTTGCAGAAGCCGCCGCGTGGGCAATCGCAGTCGTAGGCGAGCGGATTGCCTTTGCGCCGCTCATCGGACCGCGCCAGCGTCGCTTCGACCCGGTACGGGCCGCCGCTCGATCCGTGGCAGCGCGCCTGGATGACGGGGCCGCGCCGGAGCGGCGCGAAGATGTGGCCGGAGCGGAAATAACTCGCCCCGCGCGAAAAACTGCCCGAATCGGTCTGCGCCGAAATCGCCTCGCGCGTCAGCGGCCGAAACGCCTCGGACGCGCCGGCGGGCGATGCTGGGCTTTCGGGCGGTTGGGCGCGCGCCATCGCAGGACCTCCGGTGCAGCGGCATCCCCTTCCGACGCAAGCGTATCAGCCTCCCGCCCGCCACGCCGCGCGCCGGACGCAAAGATGGGACGTTTGGCGGTCAGGCGGCGAACCGAAGCGGTCGTCCCGGCGGCTACAGCGCGTTGATTCCTTCGTAAACCAGATCGCGGCAGCGCGCTTCGACTTCGTGGGGATCGAGCGGCTGCTGCGCCAGTCCGGCGGCGATCGCCGCCGCCGCGACCGCGGCGGCGACGCGCGGCGGCACGCGCAGGTCGAGGCTGTCGGGGATGATGAAATCGGGCGAGAGTTCGGCCGGCGAGACCAGATCGGCGATGGCGTGCGCCGCCGCGATCTCCATGCCGTCGTCGATCTGCCGCGCCCGGACGTCGAGCGCGCCGCGAAAGACGCCCGGAAAGGCGAGCGAATTGTTGACCTGATTCGGAAAATCGGAGCGGCCGGTCGCCACCGCCAGCGCCCCCGCTTCCTTCGCCAGTTCGGGCGTGATTTCCGGCACCGGGTTGGCCAGCGCGAAGACGAGCGGATTCGGCGCCATCGACTTGATCATCTGGGTCGTCAGGACGCCCGGCGCCGAAACCCCGATGAAGACGTCCGAGCCGCCGATCACGTCGGCGAGGCTTCCCCGCCGCCGTTCGCGGTTGGTCATCGCGGCGATCTCGTCTTTCGAGACGTCCATGTGCTCGGTCCGCCCCTCCCAGATCGCCCCCGCCCGATCGAGCAGCACGACATCGCCGACGCCGGTCGCCAGCAGCAACTTGGTGACGGCGACGCCGGCGGCGCCCGCGCCGTTGATCGTCACCCGCAAATCGCGCAGCGCCGACCCGCGCAATTTCGCGCCGTTGAGCAAGCCGGCGAGGACGACGATGGCGGTGCCGTGCTGATCGTCATGAAAGACCGGCATGTCGAGCCGATCGCGCAATTTGCGTTCGATTTCGAAGCAGCGCGGCGCCGAGATGTCTTCCAGGTTGATGCCGCCGAACGCGGGCGAGATGTCGGCGACGATCCGCACGATCTCGTCCGGGTCGCGGGCGGCCAGGCAGATCGGAAAGGCTTCCACGCCGGCCAGCGTCTGGAAGAGGATCGCTTTCCCTTCCATCACCGGCAGGGCGGCTTGCGGCCCGATGTCGCCGAGCCCGAGCACGGCCGAGCCGTCGGTGACGACCGCGACCAGATTTCCTTTCGACGTCAATTCGGCGACCATGGCCGGATTGTTCTTGATCGCCGTCGCCGGCGTCAGCGCGGCCGGCGGCACGTAGAGCACATTCAGGATGTGGTGATCCCGGATCGGAATCTTCGAGTTCATCTCCAGCACGCCGCCGTGCCGCTGCCGCAATTCGATCGCTTCTTCCCGGAAGGTGCGATGCTCCCCGCGGCTGCTCGGGCGCGGCGGCAGGAGCCGGCCTTCGTAGACGTAGCGGCGGGTTTTCTCGGCGACTTCTTCCGGCGAGATGTCGCGGCCATTTTCGCCCGTTTCGAGCGCGCCCCGCACGACCGCCGCCGCGATCGCCGGCGCGACCCGGAAATCGAAGATGGGCGGCACGATCCGGTCGGCGTGCAATTCGTCGGGCGGGATGATGCCGGCCAGCGCGTCCGCCGCGTAGAGAAGCATCCGCAACCGGATGTTGCGGGCGCGGCAATCGAGCAGGCCGCGGAAAAAGCCGGGGAAGACGAGCGAAACGTCCATCGTGTTCGGGTAGTCGGAACGGCCGGTGGCGACGACGCGGGCCCCTGCGTCCCGCGCCGCGGCCGGGTTGATTTCCGGCTCCGGCACGGCGAGGGCGAAGACGATCGGATCGGGCGCCATCGAGCGGACCATCTCCGGCGTGACGGCGCCGCCCGTCGAGAGGCCGATGAAGACATCGGCTCCTTCCATCATGTCGGCGAGGCTGCCGCGCAGGTTGTCGAGGTTCGATTCCTTGGCGAGGTAGGCTTT
>JAICJJ010000218.1 GCA_025928535.1 Thermomicrobiales bacterium | reverse complement strand
CCGAAGGCTACAACGACCGCTTCTGGCCGGCCGCCCGCGGCGCCTACGTCTATCAGGACAAGCCGTTCGGCATGCCGAATGAATACAACCTCGAAAACGGCGGCATGCTCTACAACCCCGGCATCATGACCGCCGCCGGCGTCCATGAGCCGCCGAAGACGTGGCAGGAACTGGTCAACGCCGCGACCAAGACGGCCAAGCACGACGACTCGGGCAAATTGACCCAGGCCGGCTTCCAGATGACCGGCAACGACCAGATCACCTTCCTTCTGCTCTCGATGATCCTCCAGCAAGGGGCGTCCTACTGGGCCGACGACGGCGTCCACGTCAATTTCCAGACCGACGCCGCGAAAAAGGGCTGGCAGGACGAAATCGACCTCGTCACGAAGGACAAGGTCGACGACGAAGCCTCGTACACCGGCGACCGCTACCTCTTCTTTTTCCAGGGCAAAGCCGCCATGTCGATGGTCGGCCCGTGGGCGATCCCGGTCGGCGAGCAGGAGTTTCCGGGGCTGAAATTCGACTACGTGGCGATGCCGCCGTATGCGGGCGACACCATGAAATTCGCCGCCGAATCGGGCTGGGGCGAAGTCGTCAACGCCAAATCGCCCGACGACGTCAAGCAGGCGGCGTGGGATTTCATCGATTTCATGCACCAGCCGGACAACCTGCGCGACTGGAACATCATGACCTACACGATTCCGTCGCTGCAGGCGCTGAAAGACGATCCGGCCATCCTCGCCAAGGCGCCGGCGATGAAGGTGCCCTTTTCCGTCCTGGCGGGCGGCCAATGGGTCGGCCCGGTCGGCGATCGCGACAAGTTCTGGCAATCGATTCACGACGCCTACACGGCCGCCTGCCTCGGCCAACTCGATCCGACGGCGGCCCTGGCGCAAGCCGAGCAGGAAATCAACGCGATGATCGACGAGCGGATGGGCCCGTAGGCCGCATTGCGCCACGGGGAGGGGCACAACCATGGCCGCCATCACCCGCCCGGCTACGCCAGTCAACTCACGTTCGTCACCGCCGGTCTTGTGCCGATCATGGCGTTTTTCGCGGTGTTCGCCTTCGCCCCGATCGTCTACGTCGTCTATCTGAGCCTGCACCGCTACAACCAGTTGGCGCCGACCGCGCCGTTCATCGGCCTCGGCAACTATCAATTCGCCTTCGTCAAGGATCCCTATTTCCGCAACGCGCTGGCGAACACCCTCAAATACGCCTTCGTGGCGGTGCCGCTGAACCTCGTCATCGCGCTGCCGGTCGCGCTCGGGCTGAACCAGGTCAAGCGGTTTCGCGCCGTCTTTCGCTCGGCCTTTTTCTTGCCGGCCATCGCTTCGGCGGTCGCCGTGTCGCTCATCTGGCGGACGATCTACGATCCGCAGGCGGGCTGGCTGAACGGGCTCTTCAGCGCAATCGGGTTGCCGCAGCACGCCTGGCTGAACGATCCGAAGACCGTCCTCTGGGCGGTGATGGTCGCCGCCGTCTGGCAAGACCTCGGCTACAACATCCTGATCCTGCTCGCCGGCTTGCAGACGATCCCGGAAGATTTTTACGACGCCTCGAAGGTCGACGGGGCCGGCCCCTGGGATCGGTTCGTCGGCATCACGATGCCGCTCCTGAGCCGGACGCTCGTCTTCGTCACCGTCCTCACCCTCGTCTCCTATCTCCAGCAATTCACCCATGTGGCCGTCATGCCGACGCAGCCGGGCGGCCCGATTCATTCGGCGGAGACGATGGTTCTCTACATCTACGACAAAGGCTTTTCGAGCCTGCAAATGGGCTACGCCTCGGCGCTGTCGATCGTCCTGATGGCGATCATCATGCTGGTGACGCTGGCGCAACTGCGGTTGCTGCGCGCACGGTGGGAATACTGATGGCGACGACCGTTGCGGCTTCGACGGCCCCGCCCGGACGAACCTGGCGCCGCATCGGCGCGGCCGTCCTCTACGTGGCGTTCGCCGTGGCGACGATCGTCTTCGTCTCGCCGTTGTTCCTGATGCTCTCGGACGCCTTCAAGACGACGGCCGAGATCGTCCAGAGCCCGCCGTCGTTGCTGCCCGCGACGCCATCGCTCGCCAATTTCCAGACGGTGCTGGCCGAAACTCCCTATTTCGTCTGGTATCGCAACAGTCTCGTCGTCGCCCTGGCGGTCACTATTTTGGCGATGTTCACCAGCGCGCTCGGCGGCTACATCTTCGCCAAGTTCGACTTTCCGGGGAAGACGCCGCTCTTTCTCCTCGTGCTGGCGACGATGATGATTCCGTTTCCGGTGCTGCTGATCCCGACGTATCTGATCGCCAACAAGCTCGGCATCCTCAATACCCTCTGGGCGCTGATCTTGCCCGGGGTGGTCAGCGCCTTCGGCATCTTTTTGCTGCGGCAGTTCATCGGCGGCATCCCGAACGATCTGATCGAAGCGGCACGGCTCGACGGCGCGTCGGAATTCGCGATCTTCGCCCGGATCGTCGTGCCGCTCGTCCGGCCGGCGCTGGCCGCTCTCGGCGTCTTCACCTTTCTGGCGTCGTGGAACGACTATCTCTGGCCGCTGGTCGCCATCAATGACATGGACAAGAGCACGTTGCCGCTGGCGCTCGCCTTCTTCAACACGGCGCGCTCGCAGCGCTACGACCTGATCATGGCCGCGGCGGCGATGGCCGTCGTGCCGGTCCTGATCGTCTTCCTCATCTTCCAGCGCCAGATCGTCAAGGCGCTCGTGTTGGCCGGGATGAAGTAATTTCCCTCACCCCCCGCCCCTCTCCCAGTGCGATGGGCGAGGGGAGCACGACGTCTCCCCTCGCCTGCCGCAGCGGGAGAGGGGGCAGGGGGTGAGGGAACTCCGGAGACAAGGAGAAACACCGCCCATATGCACACGAAACAGGCTCCGAAAATCGTCATCATCGGCGCGGGCAGCACCGTCTTCACGCCGGGGTTGATCGCCGATCTCGCCGCCTCGCCGACGCTGTCAGCGACGACGGTGGCGCTGGTCGACATCGACGCCGACGCGGCCGCGGCCATGGCCCGTTTCGCCGAACGGGTCGCCCGCGAACGAGGCGTCGCTCTGCGCGTCGAGCACACCGCCGACCGGCGGCAGGCGCTGCCCGGCGCCGATTTCGTGACGACGACGATCGCCGTCGGCGGCGCCCGCGGCTGGGAACGGGACGTCCGCATCTCGGAGAAGCACGGCGTCTGGCAAACCGTCGGCGACAGCGTCGGGCCGGGCGGCGTCTTCCGCGCGTTGCGGCATGTGCCGGAACTGGTCGCCATCGCCCGCGACATGGAAGAACTCTGTCCCGACGCTTGGCTTTTCAACTACACCAATCCGTTGACGGCGCTGGTGCGGGCGGTCCAGAAGACGACGCGGATCAAATGCGTCGGCCTCTGCCATGGCATTCTCCACACGCGGGAGACGATCGCGCGCGATCTCGGCGTGCCGCATTCCGAATTGCATCTCGTCGCCGCCGGGGTGAATCATCTTTGCTGGGTGCTCGATTTGCGGCACGACGGGAAGGATGTCTATCCCCGGTTCCGTGAGATCATTCGTCGCCAGGCGGCGACCGCCGACCCGGCCGACGCCAATGCAGGCGGCGATCCCTACGACGCGTTCCAGCAGGTCAGCGCCCGGCTGATGGAGATCTACGGCTCTTTCCCGTCGCCGGGCGACCGGCACGTCGCCGAATTTTTCGCCCACTATCTGCGGCCGGTCGATGGCCGCCTGCCCTACGGCACGCAAGCCGGACTCGACGAGACCAACCGCATTCTCGCCAGCCGCGACGAGCGGTGGGACCGCATTCGGGCGCAGGCGGACGGCCGGGCACCGCTCGACGACGATCTCCTCGCCGACGCGCGCGAAGGGGAGCGGGTGATCGCCATCATCGACGCGATCGTGCGCGACCGACCGCTGCTCGAGATGGCGGTCAACGTCCGCAACGACGGCCTGATTCCGAATCTGCCGGACTGGGCCGTCGTCGAAACGCCCGGCGCGATCAGCGGCTTCGGCGTCCGCGGCGTCAGCGTCGGGCGGCTGCCGGACGGCATCGCCGGCATTTTGAACGCTCGCGCCCGGCAGCAGGAATTGACGGTCGACGCGGCGCTGAGCGGCGACCGGCGGCTGGCGCTGCAGGCGCTGTTGGCCGATCCGCTGACGCCGTCGGTCGAAGCCGCCGAAGCGATGCTCGACGACGCCCTCGCCGCGCACGCCCGCCATCTGCCGCAGTTCGCGCCGATCCGAGCATGAGCGCATGACGATCGCGACGATCACCCTCAACGCCTCGATCGACACGACCTGGACGCTCGGCCGTTTCGACCTCGGCGCGATCAATCGGATCGAGCGAAAAGAAGCGGTCGCCGGCGGCAAGGGCAACAACGTCGCCCGCGTCCTCGCCACGCTCGGCCAGCCGGTCGTCGCCGGCGGCTTCATCGCCGGCTCGGCCGGCCGCTTCATCGAAGCGGGGCTGGCGGCGGCGGGAATCGCGACCGCCTTTCAAGCGATCCCGGGCGAATCGCGGACGTCGCTGGCGATCGTCGAAGCGGAGACTGGCCGCGTCACCGAAGCGCGCGAGCCGGGACCGGAAATTTCCGCCGACGACTGGCGGCGGTTCGTCGCAGAGGCGCCCGACCGATTGGGCGGCGCGGCCTTGGTCGTCCTCTCCGGCAGCCTGCCGCCGGGATTGCCCGCCGACGCTTACGCCCAGTTGATCCGCGCCTTGCGCGCCGCCGGCCGCCGGACGGCGCTCGACACCGGCGGCGCGGCGCTGACGGAGGGACTTGCGGCCCAACCCGATCTGATCAAACCGAACGCGGCCGAAATGGCCGAATTGGCGGGGCTGGCCAGCCCAAACGTGGAAACGGCCGCGCTGCTCGAGGCGGCGCGCGAGATCGCGCGAGCCCGGCTCGGGCCGGGCGGACGCGTCTTGCTCAGCCTCGGCGCGCGCGGGGCGGCGCTGATCGAGCCGGAACGAACGTTGCTGGCGCGCGCGCCGGCCGTCACGATCGTCAGCGCGGTCGGCTGCGGCGACGCCTTGCTCGCTGGCTTTCTCGACGCCGAAACGCGCGGCGCCTCGCCGGACATCGCGCTGCGGCGCGCGGTCGCGGTCGGCACGGCGGCGGCGGGGCAGACGCGCCCCGGGGTGGTCGATCCAGCCGACGTCGACCGCCTCGCGCGGCAGTTGGAGGCGACGGTGTGACCGACCCGGTCGCCATCGTCGGCAATCTGAATGTCGATCTCTGGGTGCGTCCGGTCGTGCGGTTTCCGGAACGCGACGAAGAAATCGTCGTCGATTCGGCCCGCCTCGAACTGGCCGGGACGGCGGGCTACATGCTGCAAGCCTGCCGCGGCCTTGGCATCCCGGCCGTGACCGTCTCGACGATCGGCGACGACGCCTTCGGCGCGGCGGTCATCCGCGAAATGGAACGCCTCGGCGCGTCGCTGGCCGGCGTCGAGACCCTGCCCGGCGAAGAAACCTCGGTCGGCATCGTCTTCGTCGCGCCGGACGGCTCGCGCGGCCTGCTGTCCACCCTCGGCGCCCACCGCGAAATGAACGTCGATGTCGCGCGGCGGCACGACGCAGCGATCGCCGCCTGCGGGGAAGTGATCCTCTGCGGCAACTATCTCCTGCCCCGGTTCGGCCCCGCCGATGTGCTCGCCTACGCGCAGGATGCGCCGCTGGACATGCGGAT
>JAICJJ010000497.1 GCA_025928535.1 Thermomicrobiales bacterium | reverse complement strand
GAAAAGGTCGGCAAAGACGGCGTGATCACAGTCGAAGAGTCGAAAGGCCTCGAATTCGAGACCGAGTACACCGAAGGCATGCAGATCGACCGCGGCTATCTTTCCCAGTACTTCGTGACCAACACGGAGCGGATGGAAGCCGAACTCGACGATCCGTTCATTCTCATCACTGACAAGAAGATTTCGTCAATCCAGGACATCCTGCCGGTGCTGGAGAAGGTCGCGGGGGCGCGCGCGCCGCTCGTGATCATCGCCGAGGATGTCGATGGCGAAGCGCTCGCCACGCTGGTCGTCAACAAGTTGCGCGGCACGCTCAACGTCCTCGCGGTCAAGGCGCCGGGCTTCGGCGATCGCCGCAAGGAAATGCTGCGCGACATCGCGATCCTGACCGGCGGGCAGGTCATCTCGGAAGAAGTTGGCCGCCGCCTCGATTCGACCACGCTGGAAGACCTGGGCCGCGCCCGCCGCGTCGTCGCGACCAAGGATGAGACCACGTTCATCGAGGGCGCGGGCGAGGAGAGCGCGATCAAGGGCCGGATCGAGCAGATTCGCTCCCAGATCGAGACGACGACCTCCGATTTCGACCGCGAGAAGTTGCAGGAGCGGCTTGCCAAACTGGCCGGCGGCGTCGCGGTGATCAAGGTCGGAGCCGCGACCGAGACCGAACTGAAGGAAAAGAAGCATCGCGTCGAAGACGCCTTGAGCGCGACGCGGGCGGCGGTCGAAGAAGGCATCGTGCCGGGCGGCGGCGTCGCCCTGATCGACGCGGTGCCGGCGCTCGACACCGTCCAGGCGGAAGGCGACGTCAAGACGGGCGTCAACATCCTGCGCCGGGCGCTGGAGGAGCCGCTGCGCGGCATCTCGGCGAACGCCGGCAAGGATGGCGCGGTCGTCATCGAGATGGTCCGCCAGCAGCAGAAGGCGCAAAACAACGTCAACGTCGGCTACGACGTGCTCTCCGAGCAGTATGTCGACATGGTCGAGGCCGGGATCATCGATCCGGCGAAGGTGACCCGCTCCGCGGTCGAGAATGCGGCGTCGATCGCCGGCATGATCCTGACGACCGAGGCGCTGATCTCCGACAAGCCGGAAGAGAAGGCGGCTCCGGCGATGCCGGGCGGCATGGACTACTAGTCCAGCGTCGCATCGTCAGAGACAACAAAACGCGGGGCCGGCAGTCGCCGGCTCCGCGTTTTGTTGTCTCTGGAGTTGGGTGTCTGAATTTCGAGCGCGTGGTCACGGCGCGCGGCGCTAAAGACGCCGCGCTGAGCCGATAAGCCGGCTCAAGCCGGCTGGGAACGGGCGTCGCTGATGGCGGACTCGTATGACGGTTGGCTTTGCAGGCTCCAATCGTGGCGATTGCTCATTTCGGCGTGGGCAGGTGCAGGACGAACTGCGACGAGCCGTCGAGGGCGCGGGCCGTCGCGGTGAGGCGGTCGCCTTCGGTGACGAGGGTCATCCAGCCGAAGTCGGCGCCGACGAATCCGACCTGGACGTCGGGATCGCTGAGCACGCCGCCAGCGTAGGCGCCGGTTTCGCCGACGTCTTCGAGCGTGCCGCCGTTGCCGCTAATGATTTGTGTCGCCCGGCCCGAAGCCGGCTCGAACAACAACGCTTCGGCAAGATGGATGTGGCCGGAGAGGACGACGGCGATGCCGACCGGCAGGCGGCTGTTGGAAATCTCCTCGAACGTCTTGTCGGTGACGATCTGCTCCGGCTTTCCGTTCAGGCGAAGGATGCCGCCGACGATCGGTTTGTGCGTCAGGAGCCAGTCGCCTGGATGGACCATCGCCGCGAGGGTTTTCAATTGCGCGGCGTAGACTTCGTTGAGTTTCGCGCTCGATTTGGTGTCGCCCGCTTCCGCCGTGTCCATGACGAGAAAGCGGACGCCGTTCAGCGGGACGGCGTAGGGATCGGTGTAGGTCGCGCATGCGGCCGGCATGGGACGGGGGTCGAGATAGCGGAACCAGCCGACCCCTTCGCGGTCGCAGTCTTCATGGTTGCCGCGGACGAAAATCCAGGGCGCGACCGGCAGCACGTCGGCCATCGGCTGGAAAACGTCTGCTTGCCACGTCGCGGCGTTGTCGCCCCACGGACTGCCGGCGCAGCCCGACTTTGCGGCGGGGCCTTGCGCCTCCCGATAGATGTAGTCGCCGACGTGAATGATGAGATCCGGCTTCCAGCCGGCGATCTGTCCGGCGACCCGGGCGAGTGGCCAGGCGGTCGGATCGTTGCAGGCTTGCGCCCAATCGCTGGTGATGCGGCATCCCGTGTCGCCGAGGACGGCGACGCGCCCGTATGACGCCGGCAGAAGCGCGAGTGAGCGTGCGCCGATTGAAGCCGAGTTGGCAGCGACCGGAATCGTGGCCTCGCAGACCACGTCCGGGAACGACTGGGTCGCAGGGGCATGGACCGACATCGGCGCGGAGGCGCCGTCGATCATGATGGCTGGGCACGCGTTGGCGACCACCGCGCGGGCGATGAGGACGCCGCCGGGGCCGATTTCCGTCCAGACGACCGGCGTGCTGGGAGCAACCGGCGTAGCGCCGACGGGCGACGCGCCCATCGGCGTCGCCGCCGGAGTTTGCGCCGCCGCGAATTGATTCCAGGTCGGGGCGAGCGTCAGCAGCGCGACAACGAGCGCCAGGCATGCCATGAGGCGCGGTCCGCGCCGCGTTGGAACGAACCGCGTCGGCATGCCCTGTTCCCTCCTCCGCTCGTCAGCGCACGTTACGCTTCGTTCGAT
>JAICJJ010000469.1 GCA_025928535.1 Thermomicrobiales bacterium | reverse complement strand
GCCCATCCCCCGCCGCTGCGGATCACCCGTGGGGAATGGCATGAAAACGCGAGCGCTGCGCGCCAGATTCGGGCGCTGGCGGCGGCGGCGACCGCTGGCGAACCGGCGATCCTCCTCGGCGATTTCAACCGGCTGCGAACCCAGCATGCCAACCGGCTGCTGCGGTCCGCCGGGCTGACCGACGCGATCGGCGCGGCCGGGCACGGCTGGGGCGGCACCTTGCCGACCCGCCTCTTCGGCTGGGCGCAGCGGGGCCACCCGGTCGGCGCGATTCCGCTGCTGCCGGTGCTGCGAGTCGACTACGTCTGGCATACCCGCCACTTCACGACCCTGGCGTCCTGGACCGGCCCGCACGCCGGTTCGGACCACCTCCCGGTCGTCGCACGGCTGCGCTGGGGAGTCGGGGAGTCGGGGAGTCGGGGAGTCGGGAAGTCGGGAAGTGAACGGGTCGTGGAGTCGAGGAGTCGAGGAGAGGAAACGGCCGTCCGCGGTCGTGCCGAGCACATTCGACGCATCTCGTTTGGGGTGGGGGAGTCGGGGAGGACGACGAGATCCTTCGACTTCGCTCAGGATGACGAGGGGGCGGGAGCCAGCCGTCTCGTCTCGACCCCTCGACTCCCGACTCCCCGGCTCCCCAACTCCCCGACTTGCCGACTACCGTCGTTTCCGCATCCAGATGCCGTGGCGGCCGGGGCCGTAGTAGTTGGCGGATTGGCCGGTCGAAACGTAGCCGGCGCCCCGGTAGAGCGCCTGCGCGCCCGGATTGTCGGCTTCGACCATCAACGACAGATCGCCCGTCGGCAGCGCCGCTTCCAGCGCCGCCAGCAGCGTCGAGCCGATGCCGAGCCGCCGCGCATCCGGATCGACCGCCAGATTGACAATACGCGAATTGCCGTCGTGCTGGTCGCCGATGGCGCAGCCGAGAATGCGGCTGCCGCGTCGGGCGACGAGAAAGCGCGCCCGCGGCCAGAGCCGCAGCAACGCGAGCGTCGGCAGGCGGTAGGCGAGCGACGAGCGAAACGCGCGCCGTTGCAAGCGGGCGACTGCGGCCAGTTCGCCCCAGGCGACGGGACCGATTTCGATGCCGAGGCGTTCCATGGGCGACGGCGGGGCCGGCGGCGATTCGGCCGCCCGCTTGCGAATGTCGCGATCGGCGTTCATGGATGATGTGGGCGAGGGATCGCCGTTCGTCTCATCCCTTACCCCCGGCCACCGACCCCCTCGGCGGCGGCGCGAAATTCCGGCAAATAGCGGGCGAGCAGCGCCGGCACGCCGGCCGCGGCGCCGCGCTCGGCGACGCCGATGGCGTTGGCGATGGCGCGGGAACTCGAGCGGCCATGCGCGACGACGGCGACGCCGTTCACGCCGAGCAACTGAGCGCCGCCCGTTTCAGCGTAGTCGAGGCGGCGGCGCACGGCATCGAACGCCGGCCGCAACGCCAGGGTGGCGAGTTTGCGCGGCAGGGTGGCGGTCACTTCCGTCCGCAGCACCTCGGCCATCAACCCGGCCGCGCCTTCGGCGACTTTCAGCGCGACATTGCCGGTGAAGCCGTCGGTGACGACGATGTCGACGACGCGGCGGGGAATGTCGCGGCCTTCGACATTGCCCTTGAAGTTGACGCCGGGCGCGGCTTCCAGCAACGGATAGGTTTCGCGGACGAGCTGGTTGCCTTTCGAGGCTTCTTCGCCGTTGCTGAGCAGGCCGACCGTCGGGTTGGGAATGTCGTGGACGCCGCGCATGTAGATGCTCGCCATCTGGGCGAATTGGACGATCTGCGCCGGCTTCGGATCGGTGACGGCGCCGAGGTCGAGGACGAAGGTGCGGCCGCCGATGGCCGGCATGAACCCGGCGATGGCGGGCCGCTCGACGCCGGGGGCGCGGCCGAGGACCAGCAACGCCCCGGCCATCACCGCGCCGCTGTGGCCGGCCGACACCATGCCGCCGGCCGCGCCATCGCGGACGAGGCCGAGCGCGACGGCGATGCTGGAGCGGGGCTTGCGCCGGATCGCCTGGGCCGCCTGCTCGTCCATGGCGATCGATTCCGGCGCGTCGATGATCTCCAGATCGACGCCGGTCGTGTCGAGTCGGGCCAGCGCATCGCGAATCTCCGCTTCCGGCCCGCAGATCAGCAAGCCGACGCCGAATCGACGCGCGCCGTCGATCGCACCGGCCAGCACGGTGGCCGGGCCCAGATCGCCCCCTGTCGCATCGATCGCGATCCGCATCGGTCGGTCTCCCGGAGCATGGCGGCCCCCCACGCTTCCCACGCGCAGGCGATGCTAGCACAGGGCATTCCTGCGCATCGCGCTCGGCTGGGCGGCCCAACGTGGCCGCCGCGCCGCTGCCGGCCCGGCAACCATCCACGGTGCGCTCGACTCCATGCACTCGGCCGTTTTGCCGATACGTCCCGGGTAAGTGGTCAGCGAGATGAGCGAGCGGAACTGGTTCGGCGACGTCTTCGTCGAGGCCGACGAAGGTCGCCTCACCGAGACGATCCGCTCCTAGCTGGAGGGCGATCGCTGGAGCACGTTCAGGCTGGAAGCCACCGAGCGCGTTGCCCGACAGATCGTTGACTGGAAAAGAGCGGGCCGATGACGCGACATCGACGGTATCGAGGCTGACCGAGTAAGCGAGGTTTCAATGAGCGGCGCATCAGGAATCACTCATCATCCGTCCACTCCTCCATGGATTATCATCAAGGCGCTGATTTGAACTGGCGTCCGGCGCGCTCAGTGGCGCAAACCGGTCCCGATGTTCCAACAAGTAGTGGGGGAAAGTGCCGTCGAGCGGCACCGGTGCGAAGCGCTGGACATGGACGCGGCCGAACAGGTCGACGCCAGTCGCAATCGCGGCTTCGATCTGCGCCGGATCGGTGAACTCCGGCCGGTCAAGTTCGCGATGGGCGTAGGCGGCAATTTTGGCGCGGATCCGGG
>JAICJJ010000530.1 GCA_025928535.1 Thermomicrobiales bacterium | reverse complement strand
TGCGCCCATCGGCCGCAGGCCGATAGACCGTCGTCGGACGAACGATTGTGGCCCTGGCGGGCCACGGGCGCAGCAAGCAGCGCCCCTACCAGCGCACGCAAAACATGGCGCTCGCTCCCGGTCGTTCAGGGTGTTGACACGTTTGTTCTGAATTGTTATTTTCTGATCGAATCATGTGAAATTCGAATTGAACCTTGGGAGAACGTGATGGCGGCGGCGCTCGATCGGTTGATGGGCGAAGTGGTCGCCTATGCGCGGCGGATCGGCCGACTCGAACTCGCGCCGAACACGCAAGGCAACCTCAGCGCCCGCGATTCCGCTTCTGGCCTGATCGCGATCACGCCCCACGATCTTCCCTACGACGAGATGACGGTCGACGATGTCGTGGTGGTCGATGCGGCCGGTCGAGTCGTGCGCGGCGAGCGGGAGCCGTCGCACGAAACGCCCGTCCATTGCACCGTCTATCGCGAACGGCCGGACGTGCAGGCGATCGTCCACGCCGAGCCGATCTACGTGAACGTCTTCGGCGTGCTCGGCGAACCGATTCCGCCGGTCGTCGTCAGCCAACTGCTGGCCGTTGGCGGCGCGACGCCGGTCATGCCCTTCATGCCGAGCGGCTCGGACGCGTTCGGCCATGAAATGCTGCGCTGCATGGGAGAGATGAACGCCGTCGTCTGGGCGCAGCACGGCTGCCTGACGATCGGGCGGGATCTCCAAGCGGCGTTTCGCTGCACGGTGGCGCTCGAAGGCGGGGCCAGGATCGCCTATCTGGCGCGGGCGATCGGCGTGCCGCGCGCGCTGTCGCTGGCCGACCTCGGCATCGCCGTCGGCTGACCCCGGCTGCCGGCTGCCCTCGTTCACCCTGGGATCGATTGCGCGTCGGCGCGCATCGGCGACGATCCGGAACGGATCAGGAGGTTGCGGAGATGAACGGCAACATCGACCGGCGACGATTGCTGAAGGCGTCCGCCATCGGCGCGACCGGCTTGCTGACCGGCCTCGCCTGGCGCGGCCCGGTCGGCGCGTCGCCGCGACGCTTTCAGGGCGCGGCGACCGTGTCGTTCGAATCGTGGTCGCCGGTGCAGCAGACGACCGACAAGATGATCGCCGCCTTCGCTGCCAAACATCCTGACGTCAAGATCGAGCGGACGATCTTCAACTATCCCGACTACATCGTCGATCTCAAGACCCGCGCTGCCGCCAACACCTTGCCCGACATCATCGGCCTCGAACCGGGCGCGCTGACCCAGGAATACCGGGACTTTCTGATTCCGCTGCAGGATCAGGCGGTCAAGACCTGGGGCACGGGCTGGAAAGACAACTTCTTCCCGATCGGCATCGACCAGGCGACCCTCGGCAATCCGAAAGAAGACGCGAACTTCTACGGTTTGCCGATCCTGACGCAGACGATCAACCTCTGGTACACGATTCCGGTCTTCAAGGACGCCGGCCTGGAGCCGCCGAAGACCTATGACGAGATGAAAGCGGCCGCCGACAAATTCAACGCGGCCGGCATCGCGCCGTTGCTGCATGGCGCTGCCGACGGCTGGCAACGGCGCGATGTCTACATGCAACTCGCCCACAATCTCGCGCCCGGCTTGATCTACAAGGCGGAAAACGGCGAAGCCAAATTCACCGATGCGCCGCTGGTCGAAGCGCTTCAGTGGTACAAGCGCCTCTTCGACGACGGCATCGTCCAGGCCGGCGCGCTCGGCTTGAGCGCCTACCCGAATTCGGCCGAGATGATCGAAAACGGGCAAGCCGCGATGTTCCCGATGGGGGCCTGGTGGCAGCAGCAGGCGGCGGTCGAAAATCCGCCCGAATTGTCGCAGGGCCTCCAGGGGTACACGCCGTTCAAGTTCCCGGACGTGACCGGCAAAGGCGCGCCGGAAGACCTGCTTGGCGGCATCGACGTCATGCTCGGCGTCACCAAAAATGCGAAGAATCCGGACGCGGCGTTCGCCGTCATCGCCGATTTCATCGACGGCGCGGGCGCGCAGGCGCTGATCGACACGTTCAACGATCTGCCGGCCGTGACGGGGCTCGATCCGCAGAAGTTCGACACCGACCACCAGAAGGAAGTCTGGACGACATTCACCGCCGATTGGGCGCCGAAGGTGAAATACGCGCGCCAACTGAAAGACCCGAAGGTGAAGCAGGCGCTGGAAGACGCGACCGCGGGCGTCGCCGCCGGCGAGATGACGCCGGAAGATGGGATGGCGAAGGTGCAGGCGGCCTGGACGCCCGCTTCCTGACCTGAACGATCGCCCGGAGCGGGACGCGGCCGTCCCGCTCCGGCTCGAGGAGACGATGGCGACCCAGGCATTGCCGGCGCGGACGGTCTGGACCAGCCGCTGGCGCAGCGGCGGCGAAGGCTATCTGTTCGTCTTGCCGGCGCTAGCGTTGTTCGCCGCCTTCATCGTCTACCCGATGCTCTACATCGTCCGGGCCAGTTTTCTCGACTGGAACGGGCTCGCCGCCGGCAC
>JAICJJ010000183.1 GCA_025928535.1 Thermomicrobiales bacterium | reverse complement strand
TCTCACGCTGGCCGATTCCGCGCTCGTTGGCGCCTGGCGCTATGGCCTCGATCTGTTCGAACCGGCGACGATCGCCCGATTGGCGGACCGCTTCGAGTTGACGCTGCGGGCCGTCGTCGCCGACCCGGATCGGCCGGCATTGGCCATTCCGTTGCTGACCGAGGCGGAGCGCCGCCAGATGCTCGCCGAATGGAACCCGCCCGCCTCGCCGCTGCCAGAGCCGGTTGCTATCCACGCGCTGTTTCAGCGGCACGCGGCCGCGACGCCCGAGGCCCCCGCGCTCCGTTTTGGCGAGGAGACGATCGCGTACGGCGAACTCGCGCGCCGATCGGCCGAACTCGCCGCCATCCTCGCCCAAAGCGGCGTGCGGGCCGGAACGACGGTCGGCATCTGCCTCGGCCGCACGCCGTGGCTGCCGATCGCGCTGCTGGCGACGCTGGAAGCGGGCGGCATCTGCCTGCCACTCGATCCGGCCTATCCGCCAGCGCGGCTCGCCTTCATGCTCGACGACGCCGGCGCCGCCCTGATCGTGACTGACGCTCGCGGCGCCGAGGCGTTGCCGGAAAACGACATCCCGCGGTTGCGCCTCGACCGGCCGCTCGCGCCCGTCGCCGTCCTGTCCGATGCCGCCGCATCCTCGCTCGCCGACGCGGACGCCGCCTATCTCGTCTACACCTCAGGATCGACCGGCACGCCGAAAGGGGTCATCGACACCCACCACGGGGCGGTCAATCTGGCCCGCTGGATCGGGCAGGCCTATCCGTTCGCGGCGGACGATGTTTGCGCATTCGTCACGTCGCCCAGTTTCGTCGACACGATCTGGGACCTCTTCGGGCCGCTCCTCAATGGCGCAGTCACGGTCATCGTGTCCGATGACGTCCGGAAAGACCCCGAGCGCCTGATCGACCTGCTGGCGGAGCAGCGGGTGACGCGGCTCCTGCTGCCGCCGTCGCTGCTGCGGACCATGCTCGACACGGACGTCGATTTTCACGATCGGACGCCAGCGCTGCGCCTCCTCTTCAGCACGGCCGAAACGCTCGCGCCCGATCTGGTCGAGCGGGTCGCCGAGCGGATGCCGCAAGCACGGCTGGTCAACACCTACGGTTCGTCTGAAACGACCGCCGTCGTGACCACTGCCAAATGCGAGCCGGGCGGACGTGGCGGCGCCCGCGTTCCGGTCGGCCGACCGATCGCCAACAGCCGCATCCATATCCTCGATCGGCGGGGCGAACTCGCCCCGATCGGCGTGCCGGGCGCCCTCGTGGTCGGCGGCGCCGCGGCCGCGGCCGGCTATCTCGGGCGACCGGACCTGACCGCCGCGACGTTCGTCCCGGATCCATTCGACCCCAGCGGAACGAGCCGGGTCGTTCGGACCGGCGATCGCGGCCGCTGGCTCAACGACGGCGCGATCGAATTGCTCGGACGCGCCGACCGGCTCGTCAAGATTCGAGGCTTTCGGGTCGAGCCGGGCGAAATCGAAGCCGCGTTGTCGCGCCATCCCGCCGTGCGCGAGTCGGCGGTCGTCGCCCGCGCCGACGGCCGGGCGGACGCCCGTCTCGTCGCCTACATCGAGTCACGAACGTCGCCGCCGCCGACCCCGAACGAATTGCGCGCGTTCCTCCGCGGCAGTTTGCCCGAGTTCATGCTGCCGGCCCAATTCGTCACCCTGGAGGAGATGCCCCGCACGCCGACCGGCAAACTCGACCGGCGCGCGTTGCCGGCTGACCCGGCGCGGCCCGAGCGGACGACCGCCCACGTCGCGCCCCGCACCCCGACCGAAGCCGCGCTGGCGTCGATCTGGGAGCGCCTCCTCGATGTTCGGCCGATCGGCGTCGACGACAACTTTTTCGACCTTGGCGGCCAATCGCTGCTCGTCGTGCGGACGATGACGGCGACGCGCGACGCCCTCGGCGTCGATCTGCCGGCGCGGACGTTGTTCGAGACGCCGACGATCGCCGAACTCGCCGCCCGAATCGACGCGACCGGCGACGTGGCCGCGCCAGCGGACGACGCCAGCCCGGAAACGTCGATCACGCCGCTCAATCCAGGGACGGGCGGCGGCATCTTTCTCGTCCCCGGCGGGGCGGGCGAAGCATTCAACCTCTTCCCGTTCGCCAAACTGTTGCGCCGCGCCGCGCCCGACCGCCCCGCCTGGGGCTTCGTCGGCCGCGAGCGGTTCGACGGCTCCGGCGAAGCCCACGATTGGGTGCGCGGCATCGCCGCCCACTACGTGCGCGAATTGCGGGCGCAGCAGCCGAACGGCCCCTACATCATCATCGGCGCGTGCGCCGGCGGGAACATCGCCTTCGACATGGCGCAGCAACTCCACGCGGCGGGAGCCGAAGTCGCCCGCCTGATCCTGATGGATGTCTGGCATGCGGGCGGACGCAGCATCCGGCGGGCGGGGAATGTTCCCCTCTTCGAGGAAAAGCGGCCGGACGCGCTCCGGCTCCAGCAGCGGCTGGCGCACCGCCGCCCGGGCAACGCCGTCGGCTCGGACGAAGCCGCCGCGGTCGATGCCGGCACGCTCCGCGCCGATTCGCGGGAAACGATGGAACGACGATTCTGGCTGAATCGCTACGTCGCCGAGCCCTATCCCGGCCCGATCACCGTGCTGGTGAACGAGGCGTGGCACGCCGAAAATACGACGCTCGGCTGGCATTCGGTGGCGGCCGGCGGACTCGACGTGATCGTCATGAACGGCGGGCACGACACGTATCTGACCGACCATTTCGCGGAGACGGTCGCGCTCCTCCGCGACGTGTTCGCGTCGCTGTGACCGAATCGGTCGCGGCTGAGCAGGCCGCGTCGCGCCGCGTCGCGCCCGTCGCGGCCGAGTGGGCGCCGGCACCGACCGCGCCGGAACTCGATCCCGGCGCGGTCCATGTCTGGCGCGTCGATTTGAGCCGTCCGGAAGTCCGGATGGCCTCCCTGCGGCGGCTGTTGGCGCCGGCGGAACGGGAACGGGAAGCCGCCTTTCGGTTCCAGCGCGACCGCGACCGCTTCGCGGCCGCGCGAGGGACGCTCCGCCTCGTCCTCGGCCAGTATCTGCGCGCCGACCCCGCGTCGCTCGCGCTCGCCACGGCGGCGTACGGCAAGCCGTATCTGTCGGCCCCGGCCGCCGCCGACCTCCAATTCAACCTCTCGCACGACGACGACCTCGCCCTGATCGCCGTCGCCCGCGGCCGACCCGTCGGCGTCGATCTCGAGCGGGTGAGGCCGGATGTGCCGATGCTCGCCATCGCGGAGCAGTTTTTCGCGCCGGACGAGGTCGAAACCTTGCGGCGGCTGCCGGCCGAACGGCGCCCCGCCGCCTTTTTCGCCGGCTGGACGCGCAAGGAAGCATTCGTCAAGGCGCGCGGCGACGGCCTGTCGCTCCGCCTCGACCGCTTCGCCGTGTCGCTGGCGCCGGGCGAACGGCCGGCGCTCCTCCGCGTCGATGGCGACGACGACGAACCGCGCCGCTGGACGCTGCTCGAATTGCCCCCCGTGCCGGGCTACGCCGCCGCGCTGGCGACCACGACCGGCGTCAGTCGTCTCGCCTGTTGGGACGCCTCGCCCTGAGCGGAGAGCCCTCACCCCCAACCCCTCTCCCGCTGCGGCGAGAGAGGGGAGACGGATCGTGCTCCCCTCGCCCATCGCAATGGGAGAGGGGCGGGGGGTGAGGGAAGTCCACACGCAAAGCCGATCTCGGCGGTAAGATCGCCTGTGCCGCGCCGCCCGCGATGCGGCGACGGCATCAATTACATTGTGTCCGTTTTTTTGGTGGAGGCTGCTCGCGGACGATCGATCGACCCTGACAAGGAGCGCGACATGGCGGAAAGCGGACGGCTCTGGAACGCGTATCAGGATGTCATCGCCGGGCGCATCTCGCGGCGCTCGTTTCTCCAGCGCGCTATCGCCCTGGGCGTTTCGGCGCCGATCGCCTGGGGGCTGCTCGACGCGGCCGGGGTCGCCGCGCAGGACGCGACGCCAACCGCTGGCGGCGTGGCCGCCGCGCCCACGTCCGGCACGGACGGCCAGACCCGCGGCGCGGGCGGCGAATTGAAATTGCTGCAATGGCAGGCGCCGACCACGCTCAACATGCAATTGGCCGGCAGTTTCAAGGACCAACTCGCCAGTGCGCTCGTGACCGAGCCGCTCATTCACTTCCTGCCCGACGCGACGCCGATTCCGTGCCTGGCGAAAGAAGTGCCGTCGCGGGCGAACGGGTCGATCTCGGACGATCTGAAGACAGTCACCTACCATCTCCTCGAAGACGTCGTCTGGAGCGACGGCCAGCCGTTCACCGCCAAGGATGTCGTCTTCACATGGAAATGGATCGTCGATCCGGCGAACCAGTCGCCCAATTCCGCGCTCTACGGCGCGCTCGCCTCGGTCGACGCGGTCGACGACCACACCGTCCGGCTCACCTTCAAGGAACCGCAACTCGGCTGGAACAGTTATTTCTCATCCGCCCAAAGCGGCGGCATCCTGCCGGAACACATGCTGAGCGCGGGCGGCGGGGCCAACGACGCGTTCGCGGCCAAGCCGATCGGCACCGGGCCATACCTCGTCGATTCGTTCGCGCCGGGCGACAACGTGCAATACTCGATCAACGACCGCTACCGCGAGCCGAACAAGCCGTTCTTTGCCAAGGTCAATCTGAAAGGGGGCGGCGACGCCGCGTCGGCCGCGCGAGCGGTGCTGCAGACGGGCGACTGGGATTTCGCCTGGAACCTGCAAGTCTCCCCGAAAATCCTCAAGCCGGAAGCGGAAGGGGGCAAAGGCGATCTGGTGATCGTGCCGGGCACCGGCGTCGAATTCATCGCGCTCAACTTTTCCGATCCGAACAAGGTCGTCGATGGCCAGCGCTCGCAATGGCAGACGCCGAATCCGGTCCTCGGCGACAAGGCGGTGCGGCAGGCGTTGGCGCTCGGCGTCGACCGTCAGGCGATTTCCGAGAATTTCTACTTCGGCCCGCCCGGCGAGCCGCCGACCTCGAACATTCTCCTCGGCATCGCCGGCGCGACATCGACGAACACCACCTGGGAATTCGACATCGACAAGGCGAACGCGATGCTCGACGCCGCCGGCTGGAAACTGGAGGGCGACGTCCGCCAAAAAGACGGCGTGCCGATGAAACTGACCTACGCGACGACGTCGAAAAGCGACACCCGGCAGGGAACGCAAGCCTTGGTCAAGAGCGATTGGGCGAAGATGGGCGTCCAGGTCCAGTTGCTCGAGATCGATTCGAGCATCTTTTTCGACACCTCGGCCGGCAACGACCAGACCATGTATCACATGTACTGGGACATGCACGAATACGCCTGGAGCCCGGCCGGCCCCTATCCGCTGTCGTACATGCTGCGCTGGGTCAGCCACGACGGCAAGAACATTCCGCAAAAGGAAAACGGCTGGTCCCAGGTGAACGAAGAACGCTACAACAACCCCGCCTACGACGCGCTCTACGACGAGGCGACGAAAGCGACCGACATCCAGCAAGCCGACGAACTCTTCATCAAGATGAACGACATGGTGGTCGATGACGTCGTCGTGATTCCGTTGGTGCAGCGCGCTTCGGAGAAGTACGCGATCGCCAAGAGCCTGAACCACGACAACATCGCCGGCGGCCCGTTCGAGGCGCTCTACTGGAACATCGCGAACTGGAACCGGGTGTCGTGAGTGCCCTCACCCCCTGCCCTCTCTCCCATTGCGATAGGCGAGGGGAACGATTCGGCTCCTCTCTCCTGCCGCAGCGGGAGAGGGGTTGGGGGTGAGGGCACTCATCCGACATACGCCGCCGGATCGGCCAGAAACGCCGCCTTGCAGCCGGGGCAGCAGAAATAGTAGGCGCGGCCGTCGTGGTCGGCGATGTGGCGCGCGCCGGCGATGACGACCGTCATGCCGCAAACCGGGTCGATCGCCTCGGCTGCTGCCGCTGCAGAGGGTTCATCCCGAGCGGACGCCGCCCGTTGCGCCGTCGCGCGGGCGGCGCGCGTCTGGACGATCTCGGCCAGGATGCTGAGGGCGATCTCCTCCGGCGTTTCGGCGCCGAGATCGAGCCCGGCCGGCGCTTTCAACACGGCCAGCCGCGCTTCGGGCATGCCGGTCTGCCGCAAATAGTCGCGGACGACTGCCGCCCGCTTCGGGCTCGCCACGAGCGCCACGTACGACGCTCCGCCGCCAAGCGCCGCCGCGAGCGCCGCCTCG
>JAICJJ010000195.1 GCA_025928535.1 Thermomicrobiales bacterium | reverse complement strand
TGACCGGGGAGACGACCTTCAACCCCGGAAAGTGGCCGTAGAAGCCTTCCAGGCTGTGGGTGTGCTGGGCCGAGAGTTGGACCCCGCCGCCATTCGGGCCGCGAATCACCATCGGCACGGAGGCTTGCCCGCCCGAAAAATAGCGAATCTTGGCGGCGTTCTGGATGATCTGATCGACCGCCTGAAACGAAAAGTTCCAGGTCATCATCTCGACGATCGGCCGCAAGCCGGTCATCGCCATGCCGATCGCGGCGCCGGTGAAGCCGCCTTCGGCAATCGGCGTATCGATCACCCGCTTGTCGCCGAAACGCTCAAGCAGGCCGTCGGTGACGAGATGGGTGCCGCCATAGACGCCGATGTCTTCGCCGATCAAGACGACCCGCTCGTCGCGCTCCATCTCTTCGGCCATCGCCGACCGCAGCGCTTCACGATAGGTGATCACGGGCATGGACTGGACAACCTCCGGGTTGAAACTGGCGAGCGACGCGCCGGCGCCGTCATTCCGGGCGGCGCGAGGAATCCGCACCCTCGCCATACACATCCGTATAAAGTTCGGCCAGCGGCGGCTCCGGGCTTTCTTCGGCGAATTTCACCGCGTCGTCGATGGTGGCTTTCGCTTCGGCGCGGATTTCCGCGAGTTGCGCTTCGTCGACCGCGCCCCGTTCCAGCAGCCGATGCTCCACTTGCCCGATCGGATCGCGCTGGCGCCATTCCTTGATCTCGTCTTTCGAGCGGTAGCGCTCGAGAAAGTCGGCGGCGCCATGCGGCACGATCCGGTAGGTGATCGCTTCGACGGCGTACGGCTTGCCCGTTTCGCGCACCCGCTGCGTCACCCGCTCGGCGCATTCGAGCACGGCGAACAGATCGTTGCCGTCGACGTCTTCGTGCTCGATGCCGTAAGAGTCGAATTTCGCCGAGAGATCGGTCATCGCCGTCGCGCGTTCGACGCTCGTGCCCATCCCGTATTTGTTGTTTTCGAGGATGAAGAGGCAGGGATTCATCCCCTCGCGCCCCCAGAGGCCCGAGAGGTTCGCGCCTTCGTGAAAGGCGCCGTTGTGGATCGCGCCGTCGCCGAACGAAAGTTGAACGATGTTGTCCGTCTTTTCGTAACGGAGCGCGTAGGCCATGCCGACGCCGAGCGGGATGTGGCCGCCGACGATGCCGTAGCCGCCATACAGTCCGTTTTCGACATCGAAGAGGTGCATGGAACCGCCCTTGCCTTTCACCAGGCCGGTTGCCTTGCCATACAACTCGGCCATCACCTCGCGCGGCGTGGCGCCAAGGAGGAGGGCGTGGGCGTGGTCGCGGTAGGCGGTGATGATGCGGTCGCCGGGGCGGTAGGTGGAGAGAAAGCCGGTCGCGACCGCTTCCTGGCCGCTGTAGAGGTGGAGATAGCCGCCGATCTTGCCGGTGCGGAATCCGCGCTGCGCGGCGTCTTCGAAGAGCCGGATTTCCAGCATCTTCCGATAGAACTCGAGCAACGTCGCGTCGTCAGGGCCGTGGCCATTCCCGGCGCGGGCTACGCCAGGCTCAGCCCCCTTCTTGCTCCGGCTCTGCGCGGTCGCCATGGAATCGCCTCTCATGCCCCGCCCGCGTCGCGGCTCGCTGCGCGGCGCGGCCAGCGGGGAGTCATCCTCGAGCCCATCGTTCGAGGGGCGGCCGAACGGCGCCTTCGCCGTGCCGCGGCCACCTATGCAGGTGGGGAAGTCGAATGACTTCCCCACGAAGTCACGCCATTGTACCGCGTCCCGCGCCACGCCGGACCACGCCCGCCGCTGCGGCGCCGCGATTACAATCGCCTGTGCACGATGGAGGCCGCCATGGCGACGACGATTCAGCGATACACCTACGCCGATCTGGCCGATCTGCCGTCCGAGCGCGAGGGGGATCGGCATGAACTGCTGGAAGGCGAATTGGTTGTGACGCCCGCGCCGATCCCGGTTCATCAGACGATTGTCGGCAACCTCCACGCCGCGATGCGGGCGGCGAGCCTCGTCGCGTCCGCCGGGCGCGTCTTCCTCGGCCCGATCGACGTCCGCCTGACGCCGGACACTGTGCTGGAGCCCGATCTCTGCTTCGTATCGGCCGAACGGCTCCACATCGTCGGCCCGAAAACGATCGACGCCGCGCCCGATCTCGTCGTCGAGGTTCTTTCGCCTGGCACGCGCGCGCGCGATCTCGGTCGGAAACGTGCCCTCTACGCTCGATTCGGCGTCCAGGAATACTGGATCGTCGATCCCGAAACGCGCGCAGTGACCGTCTTCACATTGCGCGGCGACCGCTTCGAACCGCGCCCGCCCGCCGAGGACGAGATTCGCCCCGGCGTCTTGTCGGCGTTCGCCATCGCGCCCGCCGACGTTTTCGCCAGCGTCTGAGCCGATCGCGCCTTACCCGCGATCCGGCTCCGCTCCGGCCGCCGCCTGCGCCGCGACCAATCGCTCGATGTAGGCCGGCGCGAGTTCCCAGTAGCGCGCCGCCGCGATCACCTTCGCCGGATCGGCGTCGGCCGGCGGCGATGGAACGGCCGCCACGACCCGCCGGCCGTCGTCCGTCGTCGCTTCGGCCACCGGCAGATGCTCCCCGTGTCCCGCCCCGGCGATCAGCACGCCCCAGACCGGCTCCGCCGGATCGCCGATCCACGCCCGCGCCACGAACGACGCCTCTGGAAAACGCCGCCGAATCGCCTCCGGCGCCATCTCCGCGCCGTACAGAAATCGATAGCCGCCGTCGCTTGTCATGTGCGCTCCTCCGGTCGAGGAGTCGGGGAGTCGAGAAGAGGAGCGGCGCCCTACCCCCCGTCATGCTGAGCCGCAGCGAAGCATCTCAGCCTTGTCATCCGGAACGCCGAGATCCTTCGACTGCGCTGCTGTGAAAAACTCGGTTTTTCATGCCGTGATGGCGCCGCCCCGCGGCATGACCACTCAGGATGACGACCCTCCGGCGCCGCCACAACGCGCCAACTACGCTCTTCTCGACTTCTCGACTCCTCGACTCAAAACGTTGGCCCCCGTTCCGCCAGCCCTCGCAATGCCGCGACCGGGGCATCTTTCGCCATCAGCAAGACCCGGAACCGGCCCATCCCGCCCGGGTCGATCAGCCGCACGATCGCCGCTTGCGCCGCCATGTACTCCGGCGCGGTCGTCTCCGGATCGCGGCCCAACTCGACCAGCAAGTCGCCCATGCCGAGGCTCGCCAGCAACGCGCCTTGCGTCGTCAGGCCGGCCAACGTCAGGCCCTCGGCTTCGCCCGCCGCGCGCAGTGCGCCGAAATCGACGTGGGCCGTCAGGTCCGACGCGCCGACGGCGGCGAACGGATCGTCGGTCACCGTGTGGGCGCGGTAGGCGCGGACGGTGCCGGCCAGACGGTGATCCCGGTACAACTCGGCCGTGTCGTAGCCATAGTCGATGACGATCGCGTAGCCCCGGTCGATGCCCCGCGCGACCGCGCCGAACCACTCAGCCGCCGCCGGGCCGATCTCGAATCGGTCGCCGTCGCGCAGCGCCACGCCCGCCGCCCGCAGCCGTCCGGCCGGATCGAACGCCGCCGCGTCCGGCGACAACGACCTTTCGATTTCGCCGAAGCGGTCGCCTTCATGAATGACATAACATTCCATCGGTCCGGCGTCGCGCCAGACGAGACGATGGACCGGCAACGCGTCCGCGACTTCGTTCGCCAGCGCCACGCCGACGATCGGCGCGAGATCGTCGCCCGGTTCCGCCGCGACAAGGTCGCCGAAGCCAACCTCCGCCAGCGCCGCCAGCGCCTGGGCGGATTGATGCGCATTCGGTTCGACCAGCCGATAGCGAAGCGCCGGCAGCAGATCGGGCGTTTCGCGGGAAAGGCCGACGAGGATGTCGTAGGCGAGACCGCCGACGCCCGAGCCATATTCGCGAATGGCGAACGGCGCGGGCCGACCGAGCCGCTCCCAGCAATCGGCGATCTGCCGGGCCACCGTGACGCCGAAAAAGGGGTGCGCTTCCGGCGCGGTCAGGAAATCGCCGCTGCGACCCGCGCCCCGACCGGGCCGCCGGTAGTAGCCATGCTCGGGATGATGAAGCGCCAGTTCCATGAAGCGGGCGAAGGTGATCCGGCCGCCCGCGCGGTCGATCTCATCGCGGATCGCGGCGACGGTCGCCGCGAAGGCGGCCGAGGCGAGGGGAGGGGAGTCGTTCATGCGGAAATTGTAGATGCGTTGCGCTCGGCGGGCGTCCGGAAATGCAACACCCCCCGGATCGATCGATCCGGGGGGTGTCAACCGCACTCGCTTTGTCGGCGAGCCAGCCGCGGGGCGCTTAGCGAATCCACGCGTGCTGACCCATCGACTGATGGTAGCGGATGAGGTCGCGACGCGCTTCGTCCGCCGTCGGGTAGCCCGCGCCGGAACGAACCAGGTCGCCGTAGTACCGCTCGAAGCGGTCGTTGCTCACGAAGAGCCGGCGCAACAGATTCACGATGTTCTCCTTTTCACGATCAGAGCCGCCTCGCTCGGCGGCCCTGCCTTCAATGCACATGATATCACATTATGCCGATAATTGCATATGGCGATGGGAGGTCCATTCGGCTCGCGCCGAGCGGTCCGGGTCTCTACAATCTCGCCATCGAATGCAGCGCCGACGCGGGGAGCCCAGATGACAACGCACCGATTGACGCCATCCCGATTTTTCAACACCCTCGGTCCGCATGAGCCCGCACTGCACGTCGCCGATGGCGACCGTGTCGTCGCGGCGACGCTCGACGCCGTCGGCGGCGATGACGCGGGCGTCGCGCGGGCGAGCCGGCCGAACCCGATGACCGGGCCGATCTTCGTCGAAGGCGCCGAGCCGGGCGATGCGCTCCATATCACGATCGAATCGCTGCGACCCACCCGCGCCACCGGCTGGAGCCGCAACACGCTCGCGCCGAACGTCGTCGATCCCGATTTCGTGCCTTCGCTGCCGGAGCGGCAAACGCACGAATGGGCGATCGACCCGGACGCGGGCTCGGTTCGGCTCCTGGCGCCCTTCGCCGAAACCGGCGATCTCGTCTTGCCGCTCGCGCCGATGATCGGCTGCTTCGGCGTCGCGCCGGCCGGCGGCGAAGCGATTTCGACCGCGACGAGCGGACCGCACGGCGGCAACATGGACTGGCGTGGCTTCCGCCCTGGCGCCTCCGTCGCCTTTCCCGTCGGCGTCCCGGGCGCGCTCTTTTTTCTCGGCGACGGCCACGCCCGCCAGGGCGACGGCGAAATCGTCGGCACCGGCGTCGAGACGTCGTTCGAAATGACCGTCGCCTTGCGCGTGCAGAAAGGCCGCTCGATCGCCTGGCCGCGCGGAGAAGACGCCGCCGGCATTTTCACGATCGGCAACGCCCGCCCCCTCGATCAGGCGCTGCAGCACGCGACGACCGAAATGCTGCGGCGGCTCGGCGAGGACTATGGGCTGGATCGGGCGGGGGCCAGCCATCTGCTCGGCCAGGCCGTCCGCTACGAAATCGCCAACGTCTTCAACCCGGCCTACACCGTCGTCTGCCGGGTGCCCGCCGACGTGCTGCCGGACGTGCCGGCGCGTTCGAGATAGGCGCGAGCGGCGAGCAGGTCGATCCGGCGCTGGTGCGGCTGTCGGTCGGGATCGAAGCCGTCGACGATCTCTGGGCCGATCTGGAGCAGGCCCTTGGCTGAGCCGACGCCGGCGCCGTGAACCGAACCGTATCAGGAGGGACGATGACCGTTTCGACCGACCAGCCGCGAACCGTCGGCATCCTCATTTTCGACGATGTCGAAGTGCTGGATGCCTGCGGCCCATTCGAAGTCTTCGCGATGGCGGCCGCGGCCGATCCGGCGACCGGCGCCCGCGTTCCGCTCTTTCGCGTCCTGACGGTCGCCGAACGGGCCGAACCGGTCCGCTGCACGGGCGGCTTGCTGATCCAGCCGCATCACGCCCTTGCCGATTGCCCGCCGCTCGATCTGCTGATCGTGCCGGGCGGACTCGGCACGCGCCGGGAGCGCGACAACGCGCCGCTGATCGACTGGATCG
>JAICJJ010000297.1 GCA_025928535.1 Thermomicrobiales bacterium | reverse complement strand
CGGCGTCGACGCACCCTACATTCCCGCAGCGCTTGGTCTTGTCGGGCTGATCGGCGTCGCCGTCGGAGCGATCTTCCGCCACCGCGGCGCGCGATGTCCCGCGGTCGCCGCCGTCGGCTCCGGATTGCTTTTTTTGATCAGCGCCGGTTGGTATCTCGCCGCGACCCTCCGCGGCAAGTTCGCCGTCTGGGCGGACATCCTGACCACGCTCGGGTTGAACGTCGATGAGCGGCTGCTCGATCTCGGCTGCGGCCGGGGCGCCGTGTTGCTGATGGCGGCCAAACTCCTGCCTGATGGGAGAGCGATCGGCGTCGATCTCTGGCGCGCCGTCGATCAATCCGGCAACGCCCGCGCCGTCACCGTGCGCAACGCCGCGCTGGAAGGGGTCGCCGACCGGGTCGAGATCGTCACCGCCGACATGCAAACCCTGCCGGTCCCCGAGGCGACCTTTGACGTCGTCCTGTCAAGTTTGGCGATCCACAATCTGCCGGAAGCCGCCGATCGGGCGCGGGCCCTCGACGCGGCCGCGCGCGTGCTGCGACCAGGCGAGGCGATGTGCATCGTCGATTTCCATGGCACTGACGCTTACGCCCGCCATCTGCGCGACCTGGGGCTGATCGAGGTGACCAACGTTCCGCTCGGCTGGCGATCGTGGTATGGCGGTCCATGGGCGGCGCTGAAACTCGTCGCCGCCCGCAAACCGGTCGGCGGCTGACGCTGATCGCGGCGTCGCGCCGAAGTCCGGCTACGCGCTCATCGGCTCGAACGTCGTGGACAAATCGATCGCCCACCCGGTCGTTGCCGATTCCTCCGCCTTTTCGATGATCTCCAGCACATGAATCGCGTGGTCGATATTCAGGATCGGCCGGCTCCCCGAGGCCACGCAATCGACCAGATGCTCGACGCCGAGGAGATGATCGGGGCCGCCCTGCCGCTGGTGGGGAACGGCGATCCGCTCCCACTCGCCCGACGGCCGCAAGACCTCGATCGACGCCGAGACGTCGAGCAGGTTGACGGCGATCGTGCCCTCTAGCCCGTGGAGCTCCAATTGCGGCGCACGCGTGCCGCGAACCGCGTTGTTCGCTTCGACGCCGACGAGGCGATCGTCGCCCAGTTCGAGCGTCAACCGCCAGAGGTCCGGAACCTCGATCGGCACGGTTCGACCTGCGTAGGGTCCGTCGGCGACGACGAAGGTTCGTTGCGCGCGGGCCGCGCTGGCGTTCACCCGCCGCGCCGGCCCCAGCAACCCGGTGATCGCGTGCAGCGGATAGACGCCCATGTCGATGAGCGGCCCGCCGCCAATGGCGAAAAAAGGCGCCGGATCGGACGGGTAACCGGACCAGGGCGGCACGCCGCCAAAGCCGAGCCCGCGGGCGGAGTGGACCGGGCCGATTTCATTTCGCGCAAGCAATTCGGCGGCGAGGCGAACTTGCGGATAGAGCAACACCGACGGCGCGCACACCAGCGTCAGGTTGCGCCGCGCCGCTTCGTCGCGCAGCCGCATCGCCGCCGCCACGCTCCCCGCGGCCGGTTTTTCGGTGTAGACATGCTTCCCCGCTGCGAGACAGGCCAGCGTCGTTGCCTCGTGCAACTGAATCGGCGTCAGATTGACGACCGCGTCGATGTCGGCCGCGTCGAGCATCCGCCGGTAGTCGGTATACGTCGCTGGAATGCCGTACGCGGCCGCAACATCCCGCGCGCGATCCGCGGTCCGGCTGCAGACCGCGACCAGTTCGGCGCGATCGGCGATGCGATGGAATTCCGGCAGATAGTCGCGCTGCGCGACGTCGCCCGCCCCGAGCAACGCCAGTTTCAGTTTCGCCACGCCTGCTCCTTCCGCCCTCGGCCGCCGCGACCGCGCTCAGAACCGGCTTTCGAGGTCTTGCGTGACGCCGGTCCGCGCCGCCTCGTAGCCACGTTCGATGATCTCGATCACATGCGCCGCGTGCTCCCCGGAGGCGATCGGCGCCCGCCCCGATTCGATGCAATCGACGGTGTGGAGGATGTCGGCGTAGACATGCGGCTCCGGGATGGCGGCGTGCTCGGGCGAGACGCCGGGCAGCCAGTCGACCGGCTCGTACACCCCCTCGCCGACCGGCGCAAGGCCGTCCGGCCGTTCGCGGGCGTCGATGCGCAGTTTGGTCGGATGGCCCGACAACGGCTCGATTTCGAGCGTTTCGACGAACCCGTCCGTGCCGTAGACGCCCATCGCGCCCCACTGGACGAGTTGGCCCGTCCGCCCGCTGTGGCCGCCGGCGAGCGCGAAGCGCGCGTCGCCGAAATCCAGCAAGAGCAAGGTGTTGTCGTCGATTTCGACCGGAATCGTCTTGTCGCGCCAGCGCCGTTCCGGAACGCGAATGCCGGACATCGCGGCGACGCGGCGGGCGGGGCCGAAGATGCCGGTCAGGCTGTGCAGGACGTAGACGGTGACGTCCCGCAGCGGCCCGCCGCTTGGCGTGTAGTACCAGGTCGGATCGGCCGAATGGAGCACGTCGTCGCCGAGCCGCGCCCGTTCGTTTTCGTGATGCCAGCCGGGGGTGCTCCCCCACGCCCAGTAGATCGTGCCGAGCCCGTCGCGCTCAACGAGCGTTTTCATCGCCTGCATCGCCGGGGCGAGCATCTGGCCCGGCGCCGCCGTCAGCGTCAGATTGCGGGTGCGGGCCTCATCGACAAGTTCCCTGGCCTGGGCGTAGGTTTCAGTCATCGTCTTCTGGACGTAGACGTGCTTTTCCGCTCGCAATGCCGCCAACGCCAGCGGATAGTGATAGGCGATCGGCGTGATGACCAAAGCCAGATCGATGTCGTCGCGCGCCATCATCTCGCCCGCGTCGGCATAGGCGTCGGGAATGCCAAACTGGTCAGCGACGCCCTGCGCCCGCGCTTCGACCACGTCGCAAACGGCGACCAGGTCGATCCGGTCGCGCGCGTCCGGCTGCGTCAATTGCGGCAAGACGCCGACTTGCGAGACGCTGCCGCAGCCGATCAACCCCGCCCGCACTCGCTTCCCCATCCCTCGATCCCTCCCCGCCATGCAAAACCGGCGCATACCCGGCGTCGGCCGGCTATCCCTTCAATCCCGTCATCGCCACGCCGCGCAGGAAATAGCGCTGGGTGAAGAGGAAGACGACGATCAACGGCAGCACGGTCAACGTCGAGGCGGTCATGATCAGCGCCCATTCCATCGTCCGTTGCGACCGGAACGCGAACAACCCGAGACTGAGCGGATATTTCATCTGATCCTGGAGATAGATCAGCGGCCCGAAAAAGTCCTGCCAGGTGTAGAGGATCGAAAAGACCGCGACGACCACCAGCGCGGGCCGCACCAGCGGCAGCATGATTTCCCAGAAGATGCGGAACTCGCCGGCGCCGTCGATTCGGGCGGCGTCCGACAACTCGGACGGAATGCCGCGAAAGAATTGGCGCAGCATGAAGATGTAAAAGGCGTCGCCGAAAAACTTCGGAATGATCATCGGCGCGTACGTTCCCGTCAATTGCGCCTTGGCGAAGAGGATGTAGGTCGGGATGAAGGTGACGATCGGCGGGATCATCAACGTCGCGAGCGTAATCGCGAACAAGACATCGCGCCCCGGAAAGCGCAACTTGGCGAATCCGTAGCCGACCGCCGCGCACGACAAGACGGTCCCGATCGTGACCGCGCCGGAGTAGAAGATGCTGTTCCAGAGCAGGCGCAGATACGGAAAACCCGGATAGTCGAGCGCTTTCCGGAAATTGTCCCAATGGACGGGATTGGGCCACCAACTCGGCGACGGATCGAAAATCTGCGCGTTGTCTTTCAGCGCGGAGACGATCATCCAGTAGAACGGAACCAGAAAGACGACCGACACCGCCAGCAACACCGCGTGTTTGCCGAGCGTCGGCAAGACACGGCGCAGGCTCTGCGCGAAACCGACGTCGCGCCGGGTCGATTCGGCGCCGGCGACCGCGCGGCCGGCGGATCGGGGCGCGGCCTGGCTCATCGGTCGCCTCCTTCGTAGTACACCCAATGGCGCGACGTGCGGAAGATCACCAACGTCAGCAGCGCGACGGCGAAAAACAGGACCACCGATTGCGCCGCCGCGTACCCCATCGCGAAATAGCGAAACGCGTTGCGGTAGATCAGCACCATGTACATCAGGGTCGATTGCAGCGGGTCGCCGGTCGTGTTGCCGATGACGAGGGCTTGCGCGAAGACCTGGAACGAATAGATGACGCCGATGACGAGATTGAAGAGGATCACCGGCGTCAGCAGGGGCAAGGTGACATCCAGCAGGCGGCGCCAAGCGCCCGCCCCGTCGATCGAAGCCGCGTCGAGCATGTCTTGCGGAATCTCTTTCAGGCCGGCCAGAAAGACGAGGACCTCGACCCCGAGCGGCCAGAGGCTGAGGATGATCAACGCCGGCTTCGACCACGACGGGTCGCGCAGCCAGTCAGGCGGAGGCAAGCCAAGCGCGCGGATGAAGAGATTGATCGGCCCGGTGTCGAGGTTGAACATCAACATGAAGACGATCGTCGCCGCGACCGGCGGGACGAGCGCCGGCAAATAGAAGATCACCCGATAGACGCCGATGCCCCGCACGCCGAGATTGAGGATCAACGCCAGCGCCAGCGCCAGCACGAGCCGCAATGGCACCGACGCCCCGGCG
>JAICJJ010000039.1 GCA_025928535.1 Thermomicrobiales bacterium | reverse complement strand
GCTCGCCGACGATGAGACTCCTGGTCGTCACCTCCTGTACTGGCGGGAAGACGATCGACTGCGCCGCGCGCCTGACGATCGACGACTTCCGTCTCGGCCCAAACCACATTGCGAAGCGCGAACACGACCTGCGCGCGTTGCTCACGCCGGCCGAAGCGTTGTATGCGGGGCAACAGCACGTGCGGCTGATGCGGGGATGCGACGATTCCGCGAGCAGGCGGCCGGCCGTGACCGCCGCTTCGACCTCTGGATCGTGTCGGCCGGATATAGCCTGGTCGCCGGCGACCGCCCGCTTGCCCCCTACGAGTGCACCTTCACCGGGATGCCCAAGGCGGACGCCCGCGCTTGGGCCGACGTCCTCGGCATCCCCGACGCCTTCCGCTGCGTCGTCGGGCAACCGTACGACCTCGGTCTCGTGCTCCTCGGCGACGCGTACATCGCTGCCCTCCGCCTCGATCCCGCCGTGATGCTCGGCGGCCCGACGATCTTCGTCGTCAGCGCCAAGGCGGCCGGAAAAGTGTTGGGGATCGCCAATGCGCACACCCTCCCGTTTTCCGTCGAGGACACGCGCCGCTTCGCTTGCGGCTTGGTCGGCCTCAAAGGCGAGATTGGCGGTCGCCTCCTGACCTGCCTCGCCGACGGCGGCGCGATCCAGCGCCTCCTCGATCGAAAGACCGACCTCGCGGCGCTGACCGCGGACGTCTCCGATCGACCGGCGCAGCCGTCCGATCCGGCCCCCCGCATTCGCCCGAATCCTGCGGCCGACTGGGTCATTCAGTTGCCGCCGTCCTGGCGCGCCAAGCCGCACCGGCCCCAACTCCGCTCCTTCATCCCGGACTGGGACGACCGGGTCGATCCCCACTTCGACTTCGTTCACGACGCGCGCGAGCGGCGCTCCCGACGATCGGTCGGTTCGGCTCGCCACGACCTGCGGCAACTCGCGCTGCCGAGCGCTCCAGCACCTCGCCCCCTACGCGCCTCCATCCATGCCCACGCGGCGGCTCGGACACGTGTAAACCGGAATGGCGCCCGACCGGCAGCGTCTTCGCCTGCCGTGTAAAGCCCGTCAATGCCGATCCGGCGGCCAGGGGCTGCCGCAGCAAATCCATACGGTCGCTTGACCCGGGATGATCGGCCGGCGCTTGCCGATGCGCGACGAGCGCGTTGGACGAATGAGTTGGCGGAGCGGGGCCGTGACGCCCCGCTTCGTGCTTGACGCAACGCCCGGAACCAAACACGCTTCGGACCGAACGGCGGCGCTGAAGAACGGCTCCGACGGGACGAAATTTCGACCGCAGTTGACCGCAGTTTTGACCGCAATTCCGGCGGACATTGCCGGAGATCGGTGCACAATCTGTCGCTTCACCGTGCGAGTGCACGAGCAAAATGGACGCTCTTGGACGTCTATGGCCATGCCAGAGCGAGTTTTGTGAGCAACCGGTTGGCAGGTTCGATTCCTGTCGTCGGTTCCGCGAAAAGGGCCGACAACACGCCGGAATTGGGAATGGCCCAGGAATTCCCTGCCCGCAGTCGGGCGCGTTCCGACTCGGCGAGCACGACCGGATACGGATCGGCCACGCCAAAACCACCGCGACGATCGACACTCGTCGCCGCCGGCGCCCCGCCAATCACTTGCCGCCAACAGTTCAGACGTGACGCGCCATTAGCCGAGTTTGTACAACGCCCGCGCATTTCCGGCCAGGATCATTCCCGCCGCTTCCTGTGCGTCGCGCGCGGCGAGCATGCCGTCGGCGACCAGGTCGTCGAGCACCCGCGCCAGCGCCTGCTTGCCGAGTTTCGCGCTCGTGTAATTGATCTCAGGCAGGGCGAAACCGTCGGAGCCGTAGCAGACCTTCGAGAGCGGCGCCATGGCGAGAACGCCTGAGAAGATGTCGATCGCGGCGTGACCGGCGAACGGAATCCCTTCGCTCACATCACAATAGACGCGCGGCAGCACGTTCGCCATGTAGGCCGCCTCGCGGTGATACGGGTAACCGGTGTGGACGAGGAGCACCCGGCAGGCCCGGTAGACCGGGAAGCGGAGTAGGTCCATCAGGTACGCCGGCCGGCAGAGGACGAGGTTGACCTCGAAGTCGCCCATCCCGGTGTGGATCTGCATCGGGACGTCGTGCTCCATGCAGAGATCGAGCGCCCGGCAGAGCAGGTGGTCGCGCAGCATCTTCATGCTGCCGCCGCCGAGTCCGCGCCGAATCATGTCGAGCGCCTGCAGCCCCTGATCGGCCGTCCGGCTCAGCGGCGAGACGTCGAGCCCCGTCCGGTAGGCGATGATCGACTTGACGCCGACATAGCCGTCGCGGGTCAGCGCGGTCGCGATCGCGTCGTCGTAGCGCGTCTTGAACTCGGACCAGCCAATGTCCGTCTTGAGCAGGTCGGCAATCAGCGGCTCGATGCGGAAAATCGGCGCGACTTCGACCGGCAACTCGGCGCGAACTTCCGCAACGTCGAGCATCGGCAACGGGACGCCGAAGTCGAAGAGGAGGGTTTCGATCCCGGCCTCGCCGTAGAGCCGGCGGACGTAATCGCCGTAGCCGGCCGCGACCGCGTCGTTGCGGGCCGCGATCACCGCGTCGAGGTCGGGCTCGACGCCGAAAAAGCGGGCAAGGTCGAGGATCATCCGCCTGAAGTAGATCGTGTCCCGTTTGACCCGCTGCAGTTCGTCCCGGACGGCGGTCGTGAACTCGATGCCGCCCTGCTCCACGAAGCCGCGCGACCCGCCGCCGAATGCCGTCAGATCGGTGAACTGCTCGGCGGTGATCGCGCCCCGGTTCAGGAAGGGGTGACAATGGACGTCGACGACCGGCAAATCCGCAACCTCGACCATCTTCCGCTCCCTCGTCGTGCGCCGGACTCCGGCGTTGCCCGCCGTCCTCCGGCGGCTCTCGTCTGATCCCGTTTTCCGGACTCCCGTCGCCCACGGGCTCCGGCTCCCAATGTGAGCTTGGGGGCTACACGACCTCCAGGTACGTCGCCCGCTCCCAGGGGTGGACCTCGAGATCGTACAGCGCCAGTTCGTGGCGCTTGACGCGCAGGAAATGCTCCAGGGCGATGGCGCCGACGGCGTCGGCGACCACCTCGTCCGCCTCCAGCGCGGCCAGCGCCTCCGGCAAGGACCGCGGCAGGAAGGTCAGGCCGTGGCGCTCGATCTCGGCCGGCGTCAGGTGACCGACATCGCCCTCGAACGGGGGTCCGGGATCGATCCGGCGCCGGATGCCGTCGAGCCCCGCCGCCAGCAGCCCGGTCAGGAAGAACGCCGGATTGCAACTGTTGTCTCCCGAGCGGTACTCGATGTGGCGGCGCTTGCCGACGCCGGGGATGCGCGCGACCCCGGACCGATTGCCACGGCCCCAGTAGACGTTGGCCGGCGCCCAGGAGCCGGGCAAGAGGCGCTTGTAACTGTTGACCGTCGGCGAGCCGAGACCGGTCAGGGCGGGCGCGTGCCGGAGCAGACCCCCCAGAAACCACCGGCCGGTCTCCGACAGCGATGTCTCGTCGCCGTCCGCCGGCGTCAGGTCGACTTCGCCCGCCGCGTCCCAGACGCTGAGGTGGACGTGGAGGCTCGACCCGGCGCAGTGCGCGAACGGCTTCGGCATGAAGGTCGCGACGTAGCCGGCCTCGCGCGCCGCGTCGCGGACGACCTCCTTCAGCGACCAGTAGTCGTCGAGCGCGCGCTGCGGCGTGCCGTGCCGGACCGTCGCCTCGTATTGCCCCGGTCCGTACTCCTTGCCGAGTTGCGCGACGGCGACGCCCATGGCCCGGAGTTCGTCCACGACCCGGGTCACGAAGCGGTGCTCGACCTCCAGCCCGGCCAGCGTGAACATCCGGGTCGCGTTGACGGGTTGGTAGTCGCCCCGCTCATCCCGGGTGAAGAGGTAGAACTCCGGCTCGAGCGCGACCTGGACCGAAAGCCCGGCGCGCCGCAATTCCTCGACCATCCTGTCCAGCCGCGTTCGGGGGCAGCCTTGCCAGGGGGCGCCGTCGGTTCCGCGCATCCAGGCGTGCGCCCGCGCCGTCTTCGGGTAGCGCGGCAGGAGGGCATACGAGCGCGGGTCGGGCACGGCCAGAAAGTCGCCGGAGTCGGCCAGCAGCGTGGCGTCCGACGGCTGCTGGTCGAGGATGTCCATGTCGAGGTTCGCGATCGCGAAGACGACGCCATTGCGGACGGCGCTGCCGAAACCCTCGGGCGGGATTGTCTTGGCGCCGGCCACGCCGCTGTAGTCGTGATAGGCGATCCAGAAGTGCTCGACGCCATCCTGCTCCAGGCGCCGGAGCAATTCATCGGCGTCACGCGGCGCGTCAACCATCTATCAGTTCCCCGTCCGCTCCAATCGCGACCAGCAGTTTGGCGAGCAGCGCCGTTCGGGGCACGATGCTGCTCGGCAGGATGTACTCGTCCGGACTGTGGTCGAGACCGCCGATTGGGCCGAGGCCGTCGAGTCCCGGCGTTCCCTTGTGGCCGGCGAAACTGATGTCCGAGCCGCCCCCGGTGCGCGCCCCCCTGAGCGGGAAGCCGAGTTCGGCCGCGATCCGGATCGCATGCGCCTCGAGCCGCTCCACGCCCCGCGTCCGCTCCATCGCCGGGCAACTCGAGCCGGGATCGCGCGTCACCGTGATCTGGACATCAGGCACAGGCTGGGCGCTGGCGACGCGGGCGAACTCGCTGGCAAGCTCTTCCAGATCGGCGTTCGTCCAGGCCCGCAGATCGAAGTGGGCGGCGGCGTGGTCGGAGACGATGTTCGGGGCGCGGCCGCCGGCGATTTCGCCGGGGTTGACCGTCATTCCCGGCTTCAGCCCGTTGAGTTTGAAGGTCTCGACCACGACGTGGGCGATCGCCAGCGTCGCGCTCCGCCCCTTCTCGGGTTCAACCCCGGCGTGGGCCGCCCGGCCCTGCGCCTCGACGGTGCACCAGCATCCCGCCTTGCGCGCGGTGACGATGTCGCCATTCTCGCGCGCCGCTTCCAGCGTCAGGATCGCGTGGTGCTGTGGCCCTTCCTCCAGCAGCAGTTCGACCGAGTGCCGCTCGCCGATCTCCTCGTCCGAGACGACGAGGAAGGTGATGGCGCCGTAGTCGGTCCAGCCGGCGTGGTCGAGCGCCCGCAGCGCATAGAGCCCGGTCAGGAGGCCGGCCTTCATGTCGCACGTACCCGGCCCGAGGAGACGGTCGCCGGCGATCGTCACCGGCCGCGCCGCCGCCGTCCCTGGCGGGTAGACGGTGTCGGCGTGGCCCAGGAGCATGATCCGGGCCCGGCCGCTCCCTCGTCGCCGGCCGATCAGGTCGTCGCCCCACGCTTCCTGCCGATTGCGTTCAACGGAGAAGCCCATCGACCGCAGCGCGTCTTCCAGCCAGGCCTGAACCCGATCGACGCCGGCCTTGTCGTGGCTTCCGGAGTCGATGCCGGCCAGGAGCCGCAAGTCCGCCAGGTAGTCTTCGCGGTGGGCTTCGAGGTACGAGACGATCGGGTCGGTCATCGAGCCTGTCAATCCTTCCGGTCACGGCCGCGGGGCGGTGTCGATGGACGCCCCGCAGTATAGCGATCTGCTCGCCGCGCTCACCGCCACGCCCGATCCGCGCGGCCGCCGCGGGACCGGCTGCCGCGCGCGCCAATGGTGCGGCGGTCGTTGCGCCCGGTGGCGGTCGCCACGTTGGAAGCGCGCCTTGACGCCTCCCGCGTCGATTGCGACGATGCCAGCCAGGGCATCGCCAGGCGGTTCGTCGGCTGCCGCACGGGCAGGACGCCGGCTGGTTCACGACGGGCGCAGGAGCATTTGCGCTGGTCCTGGTTGGAGGAAGAAATGGATTCCCGGATCGTTCCCGTGCCGCTCGGAAAGCCGACGTTTCTCGATTCGCCCCGTTGCGATGATCTGGCGACGCTCGAGGCCGATGTCGCCATCATCGGCGTCCAGCACGCCTTTCCCTACGACATGGACGCCTCGACGTTGGCGTCCCACGCCGCCCCGGCCGCGATCCGCGCCCAATCAGTCCGCTGGGCGCCCTTTCTCAGCCACTACGACTACGATTTCGGGTCGGACATCTTCGCTGGCCGCGACGTGCGAATCGTCGACTGCGGCGACGTCGCGTTGCAGGCGGGCCAATACGCCGCCAACAGCGCCGCGACCACGGCCGTCATCAACGCCATTCTCGACCGCGGCGCCGTCCCGTTCACGCTCGGCGGGGACCACGGCGTGCCGATCCCGATTTTCCGCGCCTACGAAGGCCGCGGCCCGATCGTCATCGTCCAACTTGACCAGCATCTCGACTGGCGGGAAGAGCGCAACGGCGTCCGCGAAGGATTGAGCAGCCCGATGCGGCGGGCGTCGGAAATGCCGTGGGTGGCCGGCATGGCGCAGATCGGCTTGCGCGCCGTCGGCAGCGCCCGGCAGCAGGAAGTCGACGACGCGACCGCCTACGGCAGCGTTCAGATCCGGGCGGAAGAACTGCACGAAAAGGGCGTCGCGTGGGCGCTGGCGCAGATTCCGAAGGCCGACCGCTACTACATCACCTTCGACGCTGACGGCCTCGACGCCGCGCTCGCGCCGGCAGTGCTGACGCCCGGCTTCGGCGGCCTCACCTACTACGAAGCGTCGAACCTGCTGCGCGGCGTGGCTCGCATGGGCACGGTCGTCGGCTACGACGTGGTCGAGGTCGTCCCGCATATCGACGTGGCCAACATCACGAGCCATGTCTGCGCCCGGCTGACGGTCAATCTCATCGGCGAGATGGCGCAGACTGGCCAGATCGGCCGGCCGCGCTGAGTTCCCTCACCCCCTACCCCCTCTCCCGCTGCGGCGAGAGAGGGGAACGGCTCCCCTCGCCCATCGCAATGGGAGAGGGGTTGGGGGTGAGGGAACTCTGCCAATGACACACTCAAACCCGCGCGACGCGCAGAACCGTCTCGCCATCTCCGCGCCACGTCAACATTGGCAGGGTCAGGTCGAAGCGATCGTCGTAGCCCCTGGCGAGGGCCGGATACGACACTTCCCAGAACGCCCGCGCGGCGTCCGCCTCGTCATAGTCGATCCACGCCTGGTCCATCGGCGTCCAGGCGACGCCGGCTTCATAGCGATCGGGGGCGTCGGCCCGTTCGTCGAGATCCCAGGCATATCGAGCGCAAAAATCCATTTCGCGGACGAAATTGGCGGGCGTCGCCGCGATGCCGCGCTCGCGATGGCGTTCTCGCAGACGCCGCCCGCGCTCTTCCGCCCAGACCTGCAGAAACCGGCGCCGGGTTTCGGCTGCGGTTGCGGGATGGCGCGCGACCAACGGTCGCGTCATCGTCAGATAGCAGCCGCCGACGAGACGGCTCGTTCGGAGCATGGCGTTGACGGCGCCCTGTTCGGCCGTGTCGGAGACATAGGTCCGGGCCAGCCGCCGTCCAAGTTCAGTCGGATCGCCCAAATCAAGCGACGCGGCGTTCGCCGGCATGATCCAGCGGAAGGCGCAGTGGTCGTCGCCTTTCATCATGTTGATCGGAATGACGACATTGCCGTCCGGGTGGTAACTGGACGCGCACGCCTGATGAAATTCGTCGCAATAGACGTGGCCCCAGCGGTGAAAGCCGGCGTCCTTCCAGGCCAGCGACGCCGGGCAAAAGTGGACGTCAAAACGCGAGTCGCTCGGGGTGTACGTGCCGGCGTCCATGTCGTCGTCGATGACGTAAGTGCTGGCGTTGTCCCAAAAGCAGGTCAGGCTTTGCATGTCGATCGGCTTGCCCATGGCGTGGTGCGCTTCGCGCATTTCCGTGCCACGCCATTGGCCGAATTGCCGCAAATGGTTGCGTACCGTCATTTCGCCGTCGGCACCGTAGTCGGCGATGACGGTGTTGGCGTAGTGCATGTAGAGCCGGCCAAGCACGCTCAGCAAATCGTTGAGCGACGCGATGGCAGCCTCGCGTTCCAGCGCTTCCGGGGCGACGACCATCCTGCTTCCTCCTGCCGCCGCGCGGCCAGATCGGGCCTGTCCTGGCCCGCGTTCGATTTCAGCGATCCCGGACGCGCGGATCGAGCGCGTCGCGGAGTCCGTCGCCGATGAAGTTGATGCACAGCACCGTCACCAGAATCATCATGCCCGGATAGAGCGTGATCCAGGGCGCGTTGAAGAAATAACTCTGGGCGTTGAAGAGCATGTTGCCCCAACTCGGCGTCGGCGGCTGCACGCCGAGTCCGAGATAACTGACGGTCGCTTCCGTCAGGAGGGCGTTGCCGACGCCGAGCGTCGCCGCCACCACGATCGGCGCGAGGCTGTTGGGCAGGATGTGGCGAATGATGATCGCGGCGTTGCTCGTGCCGATCGTCCGGGCCGCTTCAACGAATTCCCGATGGCGGAGCGAGAGGAAGGTCGCGCGGATGATGCGGGCCAGTTCCATCCAACTCAGCAGGCCGATGACGACGATCATCGTCCGCACGCTCGGGCCGAGGCTGACGCTGAGGACGATTAGGAAAAAGAGGACCGGGATGCTGAGGACGGCGTCGGTCAGGCGCATGATGACATTGTCGGCCGCGCCGCCGAAATAGCCGGCGACCGCGCCGAGCGTCGTGCCGACCGTGACGGCGACGACCACCGACAGGAAGCCGATCGTCAGCGAAATCCGGCTGGCGTAGATCAGCCGCGCGAAAATGTCGCGCCCGACCTCGTCGGTGCCGAGCCAATGGGCCGACGACGCCGGCTGCAGGATGTTGAGCGGATCGGGCCGGATCGCGAGATCGGCTGGGATCAGAACCGGCGCGGCGAGCGCGAGGGCGCCTTCGAGGCAGAGCAGCGCCAGCGCGATGACCGCTGCCCGGTGGCGCACGAAACGCTGCCACGCCACGCGCCAGACGCTCCGGATTTCGCCGCGCCGGCCTCCGATCTGGAGCGGGGCGTTCGATGGCGCCGCGGCGAGCGAGGGGATCGATTCGGTCAACGACGCTCCTTTCGGACGGGCCGCCGGCAATCTGGCGCGCCGCCTTACTGGAAACGAATCCGGGGGTCGAGCGCGGCGTAGACGATGTCGGCCAGCAAGTTGCCGATGACGACCAGCAGCGAGACGGTCATCACGAGCCCCATCAAGACGGGATAATCGCCGCGGTTGGCATGGTCGATGAACAATCGGCCCATGCCGGGCCAGGCGAACACCTGCTCCGTCACGAGCGCCCCCGAGAAGATCGTCGGGATGTTCATCGTGATCAGGGTGACGAGCGGGATCAGCGCGTTCCGAAACGCATGCCGCCAGTTGACCGAGCCTTCGGACAGTCCCTTGGCGCGGGCGGTCCGAATGTAGTCGTCGCGCAACACTTCGATCATGCTCGCCCGCAGATAGCGGATATAGCCCGCCATCGAGACGATCGACAAGACGAACGCCGGCAAGACCAGATGCTGCAGCAAACCGGGAAAACTCGGCCCGGCCGCGAGGTCGTACATGCCGCCGGCCGGCAGGCTGGGCCACCCCCATTCCTTGAATTTGACCGAAAAGAGCATGATGCAGACGAGGCCGAGCCAGAAGGTCGGAATGGCGAAGGCGAGAAACGAGATGCCGGTGATGAGATAGTCGGCGAACGAATATTGCCGAATCGCCGAATAGATGCCGAGCGGAATCGCCACGATCAAGGTCAGGACGAACACCGTGCCCATCAGGATCAGCGTGTTCGGCAGCCGCTCCCAGATCATCTGCGTCACGGGCTGATAGGTGTAGAGAGATGTTCCCCAATCGCCCCGCACGACGTCGCGCAACCAGTAGAAATATTGAACGACGATCGGTTTGTCCCACCCGTGCGCGGCGATGATCCGATCGCGATCGGCGGCGGTCAGCGCGGCGTTGCCGCCATACATCGACATCGGGTCGCCGCTCATCCGGATCAGGACGAACGCCAGCAGCGAAATCAGGAACAGCAGCGGAATGGCTTGCAGCAGCCGCCGAACGATGTAGCGTCCCATCTTCGCCCGATCCTGATGGAACAGAGCGGCGCCGGCGCGCCGGCGCCGCTCCGGCCGCGCGCTAGGTGATCGACCAGTCGGCCGTGTTCCAGACGAGCCCGCTGACGCTCCCGAAGATGCTTGGCTGGACGCCTTTGACCCGGTCGCTGACCGAGTTGATGGCCACCCGGTCGTACATCGGGATCATCGGCGCCTGGTCGTGGATGATCTGCTGCGCCTGATCGAGCAGGTCCTTCCGCTTGGCCGGATCGAGTTCGACCAGTTGGGCGTCGAGCAACTTGTCGAGGTCCGGATTCGACAGGCCGCTGAAATTGAAGCCGTTCGGATTTGCTTTCGTCGGGATCGCCGACGTCGACCAGAACGGCTTGAGATTCGGATCGCTGCTCGGCAGGCCGTTCGTGAAGCCGGTCATGTCGAGCGTGCGGTCGATCCAGCCGCCGCCTTCGTTGAATCCGCCGAAGAATTTCGACGCCGGCTGATTGGCGATCGTCATCTCGGCGCCGACGTCTTTCAGATTGGCCTGCACCAGCGCCTGGATCGTCTCGCGCGTCTGGTTCCCCGAGGTCGTCCCATGGGTGAAACTGAGCCGCTTGCCGTCTTTCTCGCGAATCCCGTCGGCTCCCGGCTTCCAGCCGGCCTGGTCGAGCAACTGCTTCGCCTGGGCGGGATCGAAGGGATACGGTTGCAGTTTCGTATTGAACCAGTCGGTATTGTCGAGATCGTTTTCGGCGATCTTCGTCTTGCCGAAGAGGATCTTTTCGATGATGGTCTGGCGGTCAGTCGCGAGCATGATCGCCTTGCGCACGTTCAAATCGCCGAAGATCGGATGAGGAACCTTCGGGTCGTCGTGCGTGACCATCGTGAAGTGGTACCGCTCGAAAATCTGGGCGGGCGTGATCGTCAAGGAGACGCCCGACACGCTTTGCATCTCCGGAATCTGGGCTTCGGTGTAATCGACCCCGATCTGGATGTCGCCGGTCTTCGCTTGCGCGATGACGGTGTTGCGGTCCGGCACCACCTTGAAGATCAACTGGTCGAGGAGCGCCTTTTCCGGCCGCCCATAATTGTCGGCGCGGGCATAGGTCAGATGATCGCCGGGCGCCCACTCGACGAATTTGAACGGCCCGTTGCCGACCGGCTTGCGGCCGAAATCTTCGGTCGACATCGTGCTCTGGACATGCTGCGGCAAGATCGGATTCCAGCCGAGCACTTCGCCGACGAACGGGATGTATAACTGCTTGAGGGTGACGACG
>JAICJJ010000367.1 GCA_025928535.1 Thermomicrobiales bacterium | reverse complement strand
TTCCTCTCCTGGGCGGAAGAGATCGTCGAGCCGGGCCTGGCCGACCGGCGCGAAGCGGCATTGCTGCGAATCGACGAAGGCGCCCTCGTGTTGCGCGTGACCCGGATCGTCTTCAACGAACGCAACGATCCGATCGAGTACGTGCGCCTCGTCTACAACGCCGGCGTCTACACCTATCGCGCGACCCTCTACGGCAAACAACGGCCGCCGACCCAACGGTGACCGCCGATCGGTCGGCCTCGATCTGAAGACGAGATCACCGCGTGGAAAGGAGGTGAGACGGCGGACGAGCGCGAAACCTCGATGGCGACACGATCCACCCGCATGGGAGGGCGCCAATGAAATCCCCACGATGGCGACAACTGGCGATGGCCGCCGCGCTCCTCGGTTCGCTGATCGGAGCGTCGGGCCCGGTCGCCCTGACGACGGCGCAGACGCCGCCTTCGGCGCAATTTCCGGGCGCGACCGTCACGATCGCCGGCCCGGCCGGCCAGGTCGAATGCATCAAGAACTGGACGGGCGACTGGGAAAAGCGCACCGGCGCGACGGTCAACATCAACGCGATCCCCTTCGCCGACATCGACAGCAAGGTGCTCGCCGCGACCGGCACCGGCACCTTTCTTGCCGACATTTATTACATCGGGGCGCAAACCGCCGGGCAATTGATGGGCGCCGGCCAGGTGCTCGAAGTGCCGCAAGACGTGCGGGGCGGCCTCGCCCTCGACCAGATTCCGGACATCTACAACAAATATCAGTTGAGTTGGAACGGCAAACTCTACGGCATCCCCTGGGACGGGGACATGCTGATGCTCAATTACCGGAGCGATCTCCTGAGCGACCCGAATTACCAGAAGGCGTTCAAGGATCAATTCGGCTACGATCTGGCGCCGCCGCAGAGTTGGAAGCAATACGCCGACATCGCCCAATTCTTCACCGGGAAGGATTGGGACAACGGCAAGCCGGGCTACGGCCTGGACGAACTGCCGATGCGGCACAACCACGCATGGAACGGCTTTTTCGCCCGCGCCGCCGTCTACGCCAAGGCGCCGGACGATCCCGCTTTCTTCTTCGATCCCGACACGATGAAGCCGCGGATCAACAACCCCGGCTTCGTCAAGGCGCTCGAAGATTGGAAGACGGCGATGCAATGGGGCCCGCCCGACATGATGAGTTACGACTGGGCGGCCAACGCCCAGGCGTTCGTCGGCGGCCACGCCGCGCTCAACATCCAGTGGGGCGACATCGGGCCGATGAGCCTCGACCCGAACAGTTCGGTCGTCAACGGCAAGGTCGGCTTCGCGATGCTGCCGGGCGCCACGCAATTCTGGGACGCGAAGAAGGGCGCCTGGGAGACGCCGAGCGAACCGAATCGCGCGCCGTTCGCCGGCTTCGGCGGCTGGATTTTCGTCGTGCCGAAACTGACCCAAAACGCCGCCGCCGCGTTCGACCTGGCGAGTTACCTCGGCTCGCCGGAAATCCGCGCCAAGGCGATGGTCACCCCCGGCTGCGGCGTCAACCCCGATTCGCTGACGCAACTCGATCCGAAACTCTGGGTCGCCGCCGGCTTCAGCCAGCAAGCGGCCGAGCAATACACCCAGGCGATCAAGGATTCGCTGACCAATCCGAACGTCGTCTTCGATCTGCGGATCCCGGGCATCCAGGATTACAAGGACGCCCTCGAAATCGCGGTGACGAAGGCGTTGACGGGCGAGGCCACCCCGCAGCAGGCGCTGGATGAAGCGGCGCAGCAGTGGGATCAGATCACCGACCGTCTCGGCCGCGACCAGCAAGGCAAGTACTACCGCGAATCGCTGGGGCTCGCCTCCTGATGCGCGTCGTCCCGCGCCATCGCTCCCAGCCGCTCGGCGCCGCGTCGTCCCGCGGGGCCGAGCGGAGCGGCGCTGGCGCGGCCGTCGCCCACGCGCCCGCCGGGTTCTTCCTGAACCCGGCGGCGATCATCGTCGTGCTCCTCTCGATTTTCCCGTTCGTGCTTTCGCTCGGCATGACCTTCACCAACTGGAATCTGCTCTATCCGGGGGTCGCCTTTCGCGGCCTCGACAACTGGGCGCGGCTCTTCGGCGACGCGACGTTCCAGCGTTCGGTCGCCAACACCGTCTTTTTCACCGTCGTGGCGACGGCGATCGAATACGTCATCGGTTTCGCGCTGGCGCTCCTCGTCTTGCAGATCGAGCGGGGGCAACGCTTCTTTCGGCTGATCTTTCTGATTCCGATGATGATCAGCCCGGCGGCGGTCGGCTACGTCGTCGGCCGCATGCTCTTCAGCGAAACGCAAGGGCCGATCAACGACCTACTGTACCGGGTCGGCATTTCACCGGTTCCCTGGACGAGCAATCCCGCGATGGCCCCCTGGACGATCGTCATCGCCGACGTCTGGCAGTGGACGTCGTTCATGTTCGTCTTGCTGCTCGCCGGCTTGCAGTCGCTGCCCCACGAGCCGTTCGAGGCGGCGCGGATCGACGGCGCGAGCGGCTGGAAATTGTTCGCCCAGATCACCTTTCCGTTGATGGTTCCGGTGTCGGTCACGGCGGTGCTGATCCGTTCGCTCGAGTTGTTCAAGTTGATCGATCTCGTCCGGGTGATGACCGGCGGCGGCCCGGGCACGGCGACCGAGAGCGTCACCCTCTACGTCTACGACCTGGCGCTCAACCGGGGCGACATGGGCTACGGCGCGACGGTCGCCTACGCCCTGCTGATTCTGGTGGTGCTCTACGCGCTGATCTATCTCGCGCTGACCCGTCGCGCCGTGGCGAACGCGACGTAGGAGAGCCGGACGTGGCGAAGCGGCTGAAGCGAAATCTTCCATATATTCCGCTCGCGATCTGGGCGGTCGTCGTCCTCTTTCCGCTCTACTGGATGACGATCACCTCGTTCAAGCGGCCGATCGACATCAACCGCGGCGTCAGTTATCTGCCGTGGGTCGATTTCACGCCGAGCCTGCAAGCCTGGCGCGATCTGCGCGACGGCGCGGTGCCGGTGGTCGGTCCGCTCATCAACAGTTTCGTCGCCGCGTCGATCAGTTCGGTGGTCGCCGTCGCACTTGGCGCGCTGGCCGGCTACGGGCTGTCGCGCTTCGCCTACCGTTGGGGGCCGTGGCGCAACGACGACATCGCGTTCTGGTTCATCTCGCAGCGGATGTTGCCGCCCGCGGCGGCGATTCTCGCGTTCATGGTGATGTTCAAGTATCTGCATCTGCTCGATTCGGTCGCCGGCCTGACGATCGCCTACACCGGCTTCAATCTGCCGTTCGCGATATGGATCATGCGCGATTTTTTCGCCGCCTTGCCGCGCGAACTGGAAGAATCGTCGCTGGTCGAAGGAGCGAGTTGGCCGCAAACATTCTGGCAAGTCGCGCTGCCGCTCGCGCTGCCGGGACTCGCCGCGACGGCCATCCTCCTCTTCATCTTTTCCTGGAACGAATATCTGTTCGCCTCGCTGCTCGCCTTCGAGAAGGCCAAGACGATGCCGGTCACCATCGCCGGCATGGCGACGTCGATCGGCATTCGCTGGTGGCTGATGTCGGCCCTCGCCATTGTCAGCATGGCGCCGACGATCGCGCTCGGGCTGCTGCTCGAACGCTACATCGTCCGTGGGCTGACGACGGGCGCGGTGAAGTAGCGGGGAACCGCGACGGAGGGATTCATGACGGCCGGGTTCGTCGCGCTCTGGAACAACAATCCACGGGAATACGTCGCGACCCCGGCCGACGAATGGGGCACGTCGGCCGCGATTCAGGCGGCGTTCGCCAGCGGCCGGGAGCGGGGCATCCGCACGTATGGTCTCTACTTTTGCCGCTGGTCGAGCGCCTGGCAGTACCTGACCTTCTGTGTGAGCCCGAACAACGACGCCATTTTCGATACGATCGCCGATCTGTTGCGGGCCGGCGATTTCATGT
>JAICJJ010000572.1 GCA_025928535.1 Thermomicrobiales bacterium | reverse complement strand
GAGCCGCGATGGTTGCGGCGAGAAAGCAAGCATTGATGTTTCGGTCGGTCGTCGGATGTCCCATGCGGAGCAGATGGGAGCCGACGCTTCCGCCTTGGACGGCGGGAGCAAACGACCGACCGGAAAAGCCGTAAGACGCTACAAGCGGCGGGTCGAGTCGGCGGAGCGGTTGGCCGGCTCGACCTTCCGGCGAGGCCTTTCCCGCGGCGTCAGCCGCGCGGACCCTTCCTGAACCCACTCATTCATGCCGAAGGGTCGGCGACGGCTCAGGCGTCCGCTGCGAGGAGACGAAAGGACATTGCCAATGTCGCGGTGGATCGTTGAAACGAGTTTGCAGCGGCGGCTCGTCGTCGTCGCGCTCGCGCTCGCGGTGGCGATCATCAGCATCGGGCAATTGCGCCAGATGCCGGTGGACGTCTTGCCCGAGTTTGCGCCGCCCACGGTGGAGATTCAAACCGAAGCCCTGGGCCTATCGGCGCCGGAAGTCGAGCAAATGGTCACCGTGCCGATGGAGCAGGACCTGCTCAACGGCGTGGCCTGGCTTGACCAGATCCATTCGGAATCGGTTCCCGGCCTGTCCCGCATTCAAATGATCTTCGAGCCGGGAACCGATCTCATGCGGGCGCGGCAGGTGGTGCAAGAGCGTCTGACCCAGGCGCACGCATTGCCGAACGTGTCGAGCCCGCCGCAGATGATCGATCCGGTTTCGTCGACCGGCCGGGTGATGATGGTCCGGTTGTCGTCCGACACGGTCAGCCCGATCGAGATGTCGGTGCTGGCGCGGTGGGTCGTCAAGCCCCGCCTGCTCGGCGTCAACGGCGTCGCGAACGTGTCGATCTTCGGTCAACGGGAGCGGCAAATTCAGGTGCTGGTCGATCCGGCGGTGCTCAAAGCGAAGGGCATCGCGCTGCTCGACGTGATCACGACCGCGGGGAATGCCCTCTGGGTGTCGCCGCTGTCGTTCCTCGAAGCATCGACCCCCGGCACGGGCGGCTTCATCGACACCCCGAATCAACGCCTCAGCATCCAGCACCTCTTGCCGATCAAGACCGCGTCGGATCTGGCGCAAACGCCGCTGGACGCCGGCGGGCAGACGCTGCGGCTCGGCGACGTGGCGTCGGTGGTGGAAGACCATCAGCCGTTGATCGGCGACGCTGTCTCGCCCGCCGGGGCCAATGATTTGCTGTTCGTCATCGAAAAAGCGCCAGACGCCAACACGCTGCAAGTCACCCGCGGCATCGACCAGGCGCTGCATGCGCTCGAACCGGGACTGCCCGGGGTCAAGGTCGATGCTTCGCTCTATCGGCCGGCGTCGTACATCGACGCGGCGGCGGCCAATCTGACGCCGGCGCTGCTGGCCGGCGGCATCCTGGCGGCGCTCGCGCTCGGCGTCCTGTTGTGGGATTGGCGCGCGGCCGCGATCGGCGCGGCGACCATCCCCCTGGCGTTGATCGCGGCGACCTTCGTCCTCTCGCTGCGCGGCGCGACGTTCAACCAGATGGTCCTGACCGGCCTCGTCGTCGCGCTTGGAGCGATCGTGGGCGAGGTGGTCGGCGCCGTCGACGCGTTCCGCCGCCGCCTCCGCGAGCGACCGGCGACCGACGGCGAATCGTCGATCGCCGCGATCGTTCGCGAATCGGCGCACGAGACGCGCGGGCCGGCGCTGTACGGCTCGATGCTCATCGGCCTGGCGCTGTTGCCGACCTGGCTGGTCGCCTTCAAGGGCGGCTTCCCCGGCGCGCTGTTCGGCCCGATCGCGTTGTCGTACGGCCTGGCCGTGCTGACGTCCCTCGTGATCGCGTTGACACTGACGCCGGTGTTGACCTGCGTCCTCTACGCGCGGTTTCCGGCGAAGCCGGCCGCGTCGCCGTTGGCGCGGCTGGCGCAGCGCGGCTATGACCGGATTCTGGCTCCGATCGTTCGCCGGCCGGGGTGGGCGCTGGCGATCGGCGGCGCGTCGCTCGCCGTGGGGCTGCTGATCGCCCCGTGGCTCGGCACGGCGCTGATTCCGACCTTCCAGGATCGCGATCTGCTGATCCACTGGGACGGCGCGCCCGGCACGTCGCTGCCGGAAATGGACCGCGTCACGACGCTCGTGACGCAGGAATTGCGGAGCGTGCCGGGCGTGGACGACGTCGGCGCGCACGTCGGGCGGGCGTTGATGTCCGATCAATCGGTCGACGTCAACGGCGGCGAGATCTGGCT
>JAICJJ010000483.1 GCA_025928535.1 Thermomicrobiales bacterium | reverse complement strand
GCGCGTGACGTGCGCGCGGTCAGACCAGAAACCGCCCGTCGCGCAAGAATGGCTCGCCGTCGACCGTTGCTTCGCCCGCCTGCCGCAGATCGCAGATCATGTCCCAGTGGATCGCCGAGCGGTTTTGGCTGCCGGTGTCGGGGTAGCCCGCGCCGAGCGCCATGTGGACCGTGCCGCCGATCTTTTCGTCGAGCAGGATGTTCTTGGTGAAGCGCGTAATGCCAAAATTCGTGCCGAACGCGAATTCGCCGAGGCGGCGCGCGCCCGGATCGGTGTCGAGCGTTTCGATCAGGAACGCTTCGTTCTTGGCGGCGCTGGCGTCGACGACGTCGCCGGCGACGAAGCGAAGGCGGATGTCGTCGATTTCCCGGCCCTGGGTCACGACCGGAAATGAAAAGCGGACGTGCCCTTCGGCCGAATCTTCGACCGGGCCCGTGAAGATTTCGCCCGACGGAAAATTGCGCTTGCCGTCCGAATTGATCCAGGTTCGGCCCGCGATCGACAGGCGCAGATCGGTGTCCGGGCCGGTGAGATGGATTTCGCGTTTGTCGGTCAGCCAGCCGATGAGGCGGGCCTGCTCGGCCGACAGCGCCCGCCAGGCGGCGGCCGGATCGGGCTCGTTCAGTTTGCAGGCGGCGAAGATGAATTCGGCGAATTCGTCCGTCGCCATGTCGGCGTCCTGAGCGTAGGCGTTGGTCGGGTAGAGGGTCAGGCTCCAGCGGAGGTCGCCGTCGGCGGCGCGCTGCATCGACGCCGCGCGCAGGCCGGCGCGAGCGCGGGTGAAGCGGCGTTGACGCGCCGGATCGAGCGCGGCGCGCGACCGGGTATTGACGTCGGCGTTGACCATGATCCGGACATCCGCATCTTCGTTCGTGAAGCGCTCGAGCGGCGAAACGTAGTCGAGTTGGGCGTCGGAGGCGGACGCGAGCAGATCGGCCTCGGCCGCGGGAAAGGTCGGCATGAGCACGGGATGGCCCCCGCGCGCCAGCGTCGCCTGCTGCAGCGCCCGCAGCAGCGATTCGGCGGCCACGCCGCCGGTGATGGCGACGACATCGCCCGGTTTCACGCCGACGGAGTAATCGACGATCGTTTCCGCCCATTTCGCGATTCGTTGATCTCGCATGCCGCTCCGCCTCTGACTGCCTTCGACCGATCAATGTACGCCGCGCACCAGAACGACCCCGACCATCAAGGCGACGATGCCGAGCAACCGAGCGGCGTCGACTGGACGCGGCATCGCGCCAAACGCCCCGATGTGGTCGAGCGCGACCGCGCCGCCGAGTTGGCCGGTGATGACCGCCGCCAGAAAGAGGCCGACGCCGAGCCGCGGCGCGAGAAACGACGCGGCCAGCAGATAGGGCACGGCGAGGAGGCCGGTGATCGCGTAGGCCGTCGGTATGCCGCGGACGGCGCCGATCAATGCGATCGTCATGCCGAGCGCGATCGCGCCCGAGACGGCGGGGCGATCGAACGGCGCCGGCAGGATCGGCCGCGCCCCAAGCAACGAGCGGACGGTCAGCGCCAGACTCAGGCCGGCGAGCGAACCGAAAATCGAGACCCACGATGCCTCGTAGGGACCGCGAAAGCGGGACATCGCCCCGAGCATCGCGACTTGCAATGCCGAGGTGCCGCCGAGCGAGACGGCGACCGCGATCCAGATGAATTGGGTCACCCGCCCGCCTTTCATGCCGCCACGTTCAGGCGCTCGCGCTGGCGGGATGGAACGCATCGACGTCGTATTCGTTCGAGGCGTTCCAGATCATCCAGCCGTCCGTTCCGGCCGCTTCGGCGGCGTCGATTTGCGCCCGCACCTCCGGCGCGCCGTAGGGCGACATGCCGGGCAAGGTGAAATCCTGCAGCCAGGGACGGAGGCGAGCGGTCGGAATCCGATCGGCGCCAGCCTTGAGGCTGATCGCGATCGTCTGTGCCGGATAATCGTTCGGATGGCCGGGCACGTCGATGCTGCCGTCCGGAAAGTGCGACGGATAGACCATCGGGCAGACCCAATCGACGGCGTCGCGCAGTTTGCGCACGTTTTGACCGATGCCGATGTCGTCCAGCAGGAGGGTGAAGCCGAAGACATCGGCGGCGGTTTGCGCCCCCGCGGCGGTCAGGCGCTTGTGGGCGGCGCTGAGAAAGCCGGTGATGGCGTCCATTTGTTTCGTGGCGTCCACCGGCTGGCCGAAATCGAGCACGGAGAGATCGCCGTCGCTCGGGAACCGGACATAATCGAACTGAATTTCCGCGAAACCTTGCCGGGCCAGTTCTTCACCGAGAGATGTCGCGGCGTCCCAGACTTCCGTCTTGAACGGATTGAGCCAGGAATTGCCGCCGGCGTCGATCCACGGTTTGCCGGTGCTCGTGTCGATCACGGCGAGATCGGGGCGGGCGGCGGCGACGGCGTTGTCCTTGAAGACGACGAGGCGGGCGATCGGGCGGATGTCGTGCTTGTGCAGCGTCCGCATCGCGCCGGCGACGTCGAGTGAGGGATTGACGGCGTTGCTGTCGCGATAGAGCGCAACCTGCGTGTCGACGTAGACGCCTTCTTCCTTGACGTCGATCACCAGCGCGTTCAATTCCGTCCGGTCGATCGTATCGACCAGGGCGAAAAAGCCGTCCGCGGTCGTCGTGATCATCGGATTCATGTAGATCGCTTTGACCTGACTCGAGGAGGCGACCGGCGTTTGCGCAACAGCGGTTGAGCGCGCCGGCCAGCGGCGCAATCCAGCGAGCGCGAGGCCGGCCGCGCCGAACGCGCGACGAGAGAAGCGGACTCCCGGGGATCGACGGGACTGAGCGCCCTCACCCACCGCCCCTCTCCCGCTGCG
>JAICJJ010000644.1 GCA_025928535.1 Thermomicrobiales bacterium | reverse complement strand
TCGATTTTTGCCGCGTCTTGGACCGGATAATCGGTGAGATGGATCGACGCCGGCGCCACCGGATCGACCGCCCGGACCAGGTTTTGGTACATCGCTTCGGTGATGAACGGGACGAAGGGCGCCAGCAGCCGCGACAGTGTGGTCAGGCATTCGTAGAGCGTCTGGTAGGCGGCCGCCTTGTCGCGGTCGCTTTCGCTTTTCCAGAAGCGGCGGCGGTTGCGGCGGATGTACCAGTTGGAGAGTTCTTCGATCGTGAAATGCTCGATGGCCCGTGCCGCCCGATCAGGCGCGTAATCGTCGAGCGCGGCCCGCACCTCGCCGATCAGCCGGTGCAATTGGGACACGATCCAGCGGTCGAGCAAGGTCCGCTCGGCCAGCGGCACGGCGTTCGCCGGATCGGCCGGGTCGAAATGGTCGAGCGCGGCGTAGGTCGCGAAAAAGGCGTAGGAGTTCCAGAGCGGAATCAGGAAGCGACGGCGAACCTCGTCGGTGATGTTGTAGCCGAAGTTCAGATTCGCGTCGGGGTTGGCCGTGGCGAAGAGCCAACGCATGGTGTCGACGCCGGCGATTTCGGCCGCGTCGTCGAACCAGATCGCGTTCCCCTTGCTCTTGTGCATTTCTTCGCCCCGCTCGTCGCGCATCAAGGCGTAGGCGAAGACGCTGGTGAAGGGACGGCGGTCGACCAGCGCCGTGCTTTGGGCGAGGAGCGAATAGAACCAGTTGCGGAACTGGCCCGGAAAACTCTCGGAGACGAGATCGGCCGGAAACCATTCTTCCCAGTAGGCGCGGTCGTGCCGGTAATGCAGGGTCGAAAAGGGGACGATGCCGGCGTCAAGCCACGGATTGCCGACGTCGGCGATGCGCGAGACGACCTCGCCGCATTGCGAGCAGGCGATCTTGACGGCGTCGATCCAGGGCCGGTGCGGCGTGTGGCCGGCGAACTCGTCCCAGCCTTCGACCGCTCGTTCCTGCAGTTCGGTCTCGCTGCCGATGACGTCGAAATGGCCGCAGGCGGGGCATTCGTAGATCGGCAGCGCCAGACCCCAGTAGCGCTTCTTGGAGATCATCCAGTCGTCCATGTGCTCGAGCCAGTCGAGTTCCCGCTCGCGGCCGAACGACGGATGCCAATCGATGTTGCGGGTGATCTCCATCATCGGCTGGCGCAGTTCGTTCATCGAGATGAACCATTCGTCGACCAGCCGGAAGACGAGGTCGGTGCCGCAGCGCCAGCAGACCGGGTAGCGGTGCTTGTAGTGCTCGGCGCGGTAGAGGAGGCCTTTCACTTTGAGGTTTTCGGTGATCGGCAGCGCGACTTCGTGGACGTAGCGGCCGGTCAGGTCGCCGAAACCGTCGACGTAGACGCCGAATTCGTTGATCGGCGCGATCACCGGCAGGTCGTCCTCTTTGGAGAGGGCGAAGTCTTCCTTGCCGGCGCCGGGGGCGATGTGGACGATGCCCGTCCCTTCGCTGGCGCTGACGTCTTCCCACGGAATGACGCGGTGGGCGACGCCTTGCTCGG
>JAICJJ010000257.1 GCA_025928535.1 Thermomicrobiales bacterium | reverse complement strand
GGATGACGCCGAGATCGGCGAAGACCATCCAGAAGACGGTTTCGACCACCCGATCGCCGGCGATGTCGAGGATGGCGCCGAGGCGAGATGTGCTGTTCCGTTTCCGGGCCACCCAGCCGTCGAGTCCGTCGCCCGCGAAGACGACGACGACGAGCAGCATCGCCGGCAGCGCCAGACCGACCGGATTCCGGTAGATCATGCCGATGGCGGCGAAGAGGAGCAGCAGGCGGCCGATTGTGATCAGATTGGCCATCGGGCGCTGTGTCGATCCCCCGCGAGCCATGTGCCGCGCGCCGCCGGGCGCGCCGTTCGCGCCGGGCCGCGTCGCCGGCAGCCGACCCGCCGACGATTATCCGCCGCGCCGCGGCGACGGCTCAACCGGCGCCCGCGCATCTCGAGACCGATCAAGTTTACTGGATCGCCCCGCCGGGAGCGTCGCGCGCCGCGTCCGGCACGCGGGCCGTCCGCATCCGCTCGCTGCGGAGTCGGAGCGCCTCGGCGCTGGCGAGGATGGTGACCGAAATCACGATCAAGATCGTCGACACCGCCGCGATCGTCGGATCGATGTCGAGCCGCAAGCTTTCCCACATCTTGCGGGGCAGCGTCACCGCGCCGGCGCCGCTGACGAAGAGGGCGACGATCAACTCGTCGAACGAGGTGCTGAACGCGAAGAGCGCGCCGGCGAAGACGCCGGGTCGGATGATTGGCAAGGTGATCTTGAAAAACGTTTGCCAGCGATTCGCGCCGAGATTCATCGCCGCCCACTCGAGGCGTTCGTCGAATCCTTCCAGCGTCGCCGAAACATTGATGACGACGAACGGTATCGCCAGCGCGGTATGCGCCAGCGCCAGCGCGAACGGGCTGCCGATGATGTGAATGCGCGCGTAGAAAAAGTAGACGCCGATCGCGACGATGATGGTCGGGATGATCAACGGCGAGACGATGAACGAATTGATCGCGTCCTTGCCGCGAAAGCGGCCGCGCACCAGCGCCAGCGCCGCCGCTGTGCCCAGCGCCGTCGCCAGCACGGCCGTGATCACCCCGATCCGGACGCTGAGCCAAGTGGCCGCGACCCAATCGGGCCGGCTGAAATAGGACTGGTACCACTGGAGCGACAAGCCGGGCGGCGGAAACTGCAAATATTTCGCCGAACTGAACGACAACGGCGCGACGATGAACACCGGAAAGACGAGGTAGAGCAGCACCAGCCCGGTGAACGTCAGCAACACGACGCGGGCGGCGGAAACGCGCGGAACCACGCGCCGCGCGGCGCGCTCGCGCGGGATGCTTGGAGCCGAAGACGCGGCCGAAGCGGGAGCCGTCATCGCCGTCCTCCCCCGAAGATGCGTTGCACGCCGAGCACGCGGACGAACACCAGATAGATGATGAGCGAAATGACCAGCAAGACCAGGGCCAGCGCCGAGGCGAACCCCCATTTCAATTGCACGACCTGCTGCTGGATCAACATCGAGATCATGATGTCGCGCTGGCCGCCGAGGAGCGACGGCGTGATGTAGAAGCCGAGCGCCAGGATGAACACCAGCAGGCACCCGGCGGCCACTCCCGGCAAACTGAGCGGCAGAAAGACGCTGCGGAACACCTGCCAGGGCCGCGCTCCCAGATTTTCGGCGGCCCGCATCAAATTGCGGTCGATGCCGCGCATCACCGCATAGAGCGGCAAGATCATGAACGGCAGGAGGATGTGGACCATCCCGACGTAGACCGCGCCGCGCGTGTTGAGCAACGTGGCGGGTTGATCGATCAGCCGCAGCCCCATCAGCACCTCGTTGACGATCCCATCGGTTCCCAACAGCGCCATCCAGGCATAGGTGCGGACGAGAATGCTGGTCCAGAACGGCACCAGCACGAAGATCATCAGCAGGTTGGCCCGGGACATCGGCATCGACGCCAGCGCGTAGGCGACCGGATAGCCGAGCAGCAAGGTCGCGATCGTCGTCCCGACCGCGATTTGCAGCGTGATGCCGATGACGCGGAGATAGGCGTTCATCGGCAGGCTCACGCCGAGGATCTCGATCGGCGTGCGCGCCGCCGTCAGCGGTTTGAAATTGCCGAAGCCCCAAGCCGGATCGTTGAACGACCGCAGCAACATCGCCGCGACCGGATAGCCGTAGAAAATGACCAGAAACAGCACCGCAGGCGCGAGCAGCAGCAAATAGCGACGCTGCGTCAGCCGTTCCAGCCGCTCGAACCGGCGGGCTTGTTCCGCCCGCGCCGCCGTCGCCATCGCCGGCCCCCTAGACGAGCCGCCCGTCGGCGACATGCCAGCCGAGACGGACCCGGTCGCCCCGGCCGCAGCGACCGACGCCCGACCGATGCTGCCGTTTCAGCACGATCGTTTGCCCGCCGCCGAGCCGCGCTTCGTAGCGGTGCATCTCGCCGACGAAGATCACCGTCACGATTTCGGCGTCGATCGTGTTGGCCGACGCGCCGTTCAATTCGTCGGCGAAGACGATCTTTTCCGGCCGCACCGTCAGCGCGACTTCGCTGTTGATCGCGCATCCGCCATGCGCCGGCGCGCGCAGCATGCCGACGCCCGGCGCTTCGATCACGCCCAATCCATCGTCGAAGCCGGTGACGCGCCCATCCAGGAAATTCGACTCGCCGATGAACGACGCGACGAACCGGCTGGCCGGCTCGTCGTAGAGTTCGCCCGGCCCGCCGATCTGTTCGATTTGCCCCAGATTCATGACCGCGATCCGGTCCGACATCACCAGCGCTTCCTGCTGGTCGTGCGTAACGTAGATGATCGTCACCCCGAGTTGGTCGTGGAGCGCCTTGATCTCGAGTTGCAGCCGCTCGCGCAATTGCTTGTCGAGGGCGCCGAGCGGCTCGTCCATCAGCAGCACGCGCGGATTGAAGACGAGCGCCCGCGCCAGCGCGATCCGCTGCTGCTGCCCGCCGGAGAGTTGACGCGGATAGCGCCCTTCGTAGCCAGGCAAGCCGACGAGGTCGAGCGCCTCGCGGGTGCGCCGCGTCACCTCGTCGCGCGGCATGCCGCGCAATTTGAGCGGAAAGGCGATGTTTTCGCCGACGGTCATGTGGGGGAAAAGCGCGTAGTTCTGAAAGACCATGCCGATGTTGCGCCGCCAGGGCGGCACGGCGGCGATGGCCTGATCGTCGACCCAGATTTCGCCGGCCGTCGGCGTCTCGAACCCGGCCAGCATCATCAGCGTGGTCGTCTTGCCCGAACCGGACGGCCCGAGCAGGGTGACGAATTCTCCCGGCGCGATGTCGAGCGAAACGCCATCGACCGCGTTGGCCGCGCCGCCGGGATACTGCTTTTCGACCTGGTCGAATCGGACGCGCGCGCCGAGCGCGCCAATCCGATCGGCGTGCGCGGCACGCTCGGACTGTTTGGCGGTCATGGGCGAAGCCCCCTGGCGAGCGGGACCGGGAGGATTCCCGGCCCCGCTCGCCGTTCGGCGGGTTGCGCTACTCGAGGATCCACTCGTTCCAGCGGTCGGTGACCGCCGGCGTGTTGTCGGCCCACCACTGGACGTTCGTATCGAACATCTGGTCCTTGTATTCGGGCGCGGTCGGCAGCATCGCCACCCGTTCCGCCGGAAGCAGCTTGGCGGCGGCATTGTTGACGAAGCCGTACGGAATCAGCGAGCAAAGTCGCGCCTGCGAAACCGGCAGGAGCGTGAACGCCATGAACTTGTTGGCATTCTCGGCGTTCGACCCTTTCGGCGACGCCCACACGTCGGTCGACAGCATCCCCTCGTTCCAGACCGTCTTGACCGGCGCGCCCGCCGCCTCGATCGCATAGACCCGGCCCGACCAGGAATGCCCCATCACGACTTCCTTGTCGTTGAGCATCTGCGCCGGCTGCGCGCCCGCGTCCCAGAATTTGACGACGTCGCTCTTGATCTTCGACAGCGAGTTGAAGGCGCGATCGATGTCGAGCGGATAGAGTCCGTCCTTGGCAACCCCGTCGGCGATCAGCGCCCCTTCCAGGAATGGCAGCACGCCGCCGGTGCCCGATTCCGTCGTGCGCGGTCCGGGGAATTTCGTCAGGTCCCAGAAGTCCTTCTGCCCGGTGGGTCCTTCCGGAAAGACGTCGGTCCGGTAGCCGATCACCGTCCCGTACGGCAACATGTCGACCGCAAATTCATGGCGGCGCGACGCATCGATGTTGGCGGTGTCGAAGAGCGAGTAGTCCAACTTGTTCCAGTAATCGCCCTGCTTCAGGAGCAGGAGCACGCCGTCGTACCCGACCTCGGCGACGTCGATCTCGACGTTGCCGCTGTCGACCATCGCCTTGATCTTGGAGGTGTCCGGCCCCTCCGATTCGACGACCTTGATGCCGGTCAATTCCTGGAACGGCTCGAAGTACGCCTTGCGCTGGGCATCCTGGAGGGCGCCGCCCCACGAGATGACCCGGAGTTCGCCGCTCCCCTTGAGATTTGCTGGAATTTCGCCGTACTCGGGCAGTTTGATCTCGCTGGCGGCCGGCGTGCCCTGCGCCATCGTCGGCACGATCGGGAACCCGGCCCGCAGGAGCAGACTGGCGGCGCTGACGCCGGCCGCCAGCCGGCCGCCGCGTCGCAGCACTTCGCGCCGGCTCATCACGTCGAGGTCGCGCAGCATCACCATCCGCTCGTGGCGGCGGCGATTTTGCGCCTGCTGGATCGGATCGAATTCGCGGTCGCCCATCGTTGGCTCCTTTCGACCTGCGTCGCTGCAGACGTTCCGTGCCCAACCCATCGGCAGAGCGGCGTCGGGCGGGATGGCGGCGCCCGCCGCGCATGTCCCGACCTGGTTCCGGCCTGTGATCGGGCGCATTCTATCCCCTTCCCGATCGGGCCACAATCGCCGGCCGGCGCCAACAGAACGACGGCCGGCTCCGAAGGAAGCCGGCCGCCGTCAGGATTGCACGCGAACGATCGCTCAGCCGCGGCCGATCGTCTCGGTCTCGACGACCGTCTTTTGCGTCGGCTGATCGACGCCGACCCCGATCGGCGCGGTCGCTTCCTGCTTGAACGCCTTGACGCCTTGTCCAAGCGAGCGGGCGATGTCCGGCAACTTGCCGGCGCCGAAGATGACCATCACGATCACGAGTACGACAAGCAGTTCCTGCCAGCCAAGTCCGGCCATGCCATTTCCCCCGATATCCTCAGCG
>JAICJJ010000223.1 GCA_025928535.1 Thermomicrobiales bacterium | reverse complement strand
GTTCGTGATGCGGACCGGCGGCGGCGGCGGCTGGGGCGACCCATTCGACCGCGACCCGGCGCTCGTCGCCCGCGACGTCCGCGTCGGCCTCCTCTCGCCGGAGGAGGCGGCCGCCTGGTATGGCGTCGCGCTGACCGGCGATCCGCCCGAAATCGACCAGGCGACGACGGCGGCTCTCCGGGCGCATCGTCAGACCCGCGACTGGATCGACCGCGGCGCGCCCCAGCCGACCCCGCCGCCCGGCGAAGTCTGGAACGTCGATGCCCCGCCGCGGCCCTGGCTAGCCGTTCGCTGAACGAGTCGGGGAGTCAGGAAGAACGAGTCGAGGAGCAGCGCCGCCGCGTGTCGTCATCCTGAGTGGTCATGCCGCGGGCGGCGCCACCACGGCATGAACAACCGAGTTTTTCACGGCAGCCGCAGCGAAGGATCTCGTCGGTCGTTGCTTTAGAGAACGAGATGCTTCGCTGCGGCTCAGCATGACGGGGGTGCGGCGCCGCTCGTCGCCTTCTCGACTCCCCGACTCCTCGACTTCCCGACTCCGTTCCGCGGCCCGCGTTCTGCGGCGGTCACGGTATGTTGCTTCCGATGCCCGACCGCCATGCCGAAGGGAGTTGTCGATGGCCGATTTCGCCGCGCCCGCGCGCATGGTTCCCCTCGCCGATCACCTCATCGACCGGCTCGAAGCGCTCGGCGTGCGCCACGTCTTCGGCGTCCCGGGCGATTTCGCGCTTGCGCTCTGCGCCCGGTTCGAAGCGCGCGGCATCCGCTTCGTCAATACCTGCGACGAGCAAGGCGCCGGCTTCGCCGCCGACGCGTACGCCCGGATGAAAGGATTCGGCGTCGCCTGCGTCACCTATTCCGTCGGCGGCCTCAAACTCGCCAATTCGACCGGGCAGGCCTACGCCGAAGAATCGCCCGTGCTGGTCATCTCCGGCGCGCCCGGCATCACCGAACGGATGCGCCATCCGTTGCTCCATCATCGCGTGCAGGATTTCGACGACCAATTGCGCGTCTTCGAGCAGTTGACCGTCGCCTCGGCCGCGCTCAACGACCCGGACATCGCCGCTCACGAGATCGACCGCGTCATCGGCGCGATGCTGAGGGAAAAGCGGCCGGGCTATCTCGAAATCCCGCGCGATCTGGTCGACGCCGACATCGAGGTCCACCCGCGCCGGCCCCGCCCGGCGCCGGAAAGCGATCCCGACATCCTCGCCGCGGCCGTCGCCGAAGCGGCGGCGCGCTTGCGGCGGGCGAAGCAGCCGGTCGCCGTCCTCGGCCTCGAATTGCATCGCTTCGGCGTGACCGACATCGCGCTGCGGCTGATCGACAAGACGGGCATGCCGGTCGCGCAGACGCTGCACGGCAAATCGGCGATCGACGAAGACCACCCGCATTACATCGGCGTCTACAGCGGCCGGATGAGCCGGGAAGCGACGCGGCGCTACGTCGAATCGAGCGACGCCATCCTCTTCCTCGGCACGCAGATGACCGATCTCGATCTCGGCGGCTTCACCGCCCATTTCGATCCGCGCGCCGCGATCCACGCCACGCGCGACCGCGTCGCGATCGGCTACGAGGTGTACGAGCGGACCTTGCTCGGCGATTTCCTCACCGGGCTGGCCGAGGCGAAACTGCCCCACGTCGCAGCGACCGACGCCCCCTACATTCCGCCGAAAGTCGCCTTGCCGGAGATCGATCCGGCGACGCCGATCACAGTCGACCGGCTCTTCGCCCGCCTCGCGACGATCCTGACCGAGCAGATGGTCGTCATCGCCGATCCGGGCGACGCCCTCTTCGGCGCGGCCGACTTGCCGATCCGGCGCGGCGTCGGCTTTTTCTCCCCCGCCTATTACGCGTCGCTCGGGTTCGCCGTGCCGGCCAGCGTCGGCATCGGGCTGGCCGAGCCGGCGGCGCGGCCGATCGTCCTCGTCGGCGACGGCGCGTTCCAGATGACCGGGGTGGAACTTTCGACCGCCGTCCGCTTCGGCGTCCATCCGATCGTGATCGTCCTGAACAACGACGGCTACGCGACGGAACGATTTCTGCTGGATGGTCCCTTCAACGACATCCTGCGCTGGCGGTACGCGCAATTGCCCGATCTGCTCGGGGCCGGGCGCGGGATGGTGGTCGAAACGGACGGCGATCTGGCGCGGGCGCTGGCCACGGCGCTCGCCGACCCGTCGACCTTTTCGCTGATCGAGGTCCGCCTCGCGCGGATGGACGTTTCGGCGTCGCTGCGGCAACTGACCGAGCGGCTGGGGAAGGCGACGAAGGCGACGCGGCCGGGAGGAGCAACGGACGATGACTGAACGACCCGGGGGAAACGACGATGACGCCGCCGACGCGGCCCGGCTGGCCTCCGAGCGCTGCGTCGCCTGTCGGGCCGACGCGCCTTCGGTGACGCCACAGGAGATCGCGGAGTTGTCGCCGTTGATCCCGGAATGGGATCTGCTCGACCGGGACGGCGTGCCGCGCCTGGTCCGAACCTTTCGTTTTCCCGATTTCGCCGCCGCGCTGGCCTTCACCGATGGGGTCGGCGCGCTCGCCGAAGACGCGGGGCATCACCCGACGATCCTGACCGAATGGGGCCGCGTCACCGTCACCTGGTGGACGAAGAAGATCCGCAACCTGCATCGCAACGACTTCATCATGGCCGCCAAGACCGACCAACTCTTCGCCGGCGCGGCCTGACGGGAATACCGAAGGGCCGCGATTCGTCTGCTACTATCGAATCGGCCCGCGCCATTGAGGTTGCGGACAGGTTCCCGGGATGGGCGAGGAGGACGGAATGCTCTGGGGGTTGATCGTCATCCTGGTCGTGCTGTGGTTGCTCGGCTTTTTCGTCGTCCATGTCGGCGGGGCGATCATTCACCTCTTGCTGGTGATCGCGTTGATCGTCCTCATCTACCAACTGATCACCGGCCGCCGCGCCCTCTGATCCGACCCTCCGGCGCGACCGGGGCGCGGCCGGGGCGCTGGAGGAGCGCATGACCCGCGACGACGCGACGCGGCTGCACGACGTCGCCGAGCCGGCGCCGGCGGCCGGAACCGACGGCTACCGCCCGATCGGCGACTATGCCATCGTCGGCGACGCCCAGAGCGCGGCGCTGATCGCCAGCGACGGCTCGGTCGATTGGCTCTGCCTGCCCCATTTCGACAGCCCCGCACTGCTTTGCCGCATCCTCGACGTCGAGCGGGGCGGCTTTCTGGCGACCCTGCCGGCGACGCCGCTGACCCGCCGCCAGCGGCGCTATCGCGACCATTCCAACGTGCTCGAAACCACGCTCGAAACGGCCGCCGGCCGCCTGCGCCTGACCGACACGATGCCGGTGGCCGACGACGTCGATGGCGCGCCGCTCGACGGCCGCGGGAGCGGCCATGGTCGACACCGGCTGGCGCGCCTGATCGAAGCGCTCGACGGCCCGCTCGATGTGGAATTGACGGCGCGGCTGGCGTTCGATTTCGCGGCGACGCCCGCGCGGTTCGCGTTCGCGCCGGGCGGCGCGATCGTCAGCGACGGCGGGGAGCGGCGCCTCGCGCTGGTCTGGCCCGGTTCCTTGCGGGAAGGTTCCGCCGGCACGCTGACCAGCCGGATCACCCTCGCGCCGCGCCAGCCGGTCGCGCTCGTCCTGGCCTGGGTCGACGACGACGCGGCGGCGCGGGCGACGCTGGCGGAAGACGACTGGTCGGCCCATCTCGCGGCGACCGACGACGCCTGGAAGCGTTGGTCGAGTTGCTGCGTGCCGAAAGGACCGTACGGCGACAGCATCCTCCGCTCGGCGCTGACGCTCCGGATGTTGACCTTCGAGCCGACCGGCGCGCTCGTCGCCGCGCCGACGACGTCGCTGCCGGAGGTGATCGGCGGCACGCGCAACTGGGACTACCGCTATTGCTGGCTGCGCGACGCGACGCTGACGCTCTACGCCCTGCTCCTGGTGGGCGACCACACGGCGGCCCGGGCCTTCTGGGACTGGATCGAGCGGACCTGCGCCGCCGACCCCCCCGAACGCATCCAGATCATGTATGGCCTGCACGGCGAACGGGAATTGCCGGAGCGGATCGTGCCCAATCTCTCCGGCTACCGCGATTCGCGGCCGGTGCGGGTCGGCAACGCGGCCTGGTCGCAGCGGCAACTCGACATCTACGGCGAAGTGCTCGACGCCTACTGGTTCTATTACCACTCGGTCGGCGAGCCGTCGGCGCCGTCGCCCCTCGATCCGAAGATGTGGCGCTTTCTCTCCAGCCTGGCGAACCACATCTGCGACATCTGGCAAACGCCCGATCAAGGCCTGTGGGAAGTCCGCAGCGAGCCGCGCGATTTCGTCTACTCGAAGGTGATGTGCTGGGTCGGCCTCGACCGGGCGCTGAAACTGGCGGAAGCGGCCGGGATGACCGACATCGGCGAGGGGTGGGCCGCGACGCGCGACGCGATCCGGGCCGAGGTGCTCGAGCGAGGCTACAACCCGCGCCTCGGCTCCTTCACGATGACCTACGACGGCGACGACGTGGCGGCGGCGCTGCTGCGGTTGCCGCTGGTCGGCTTCCTGCCGGCGACCGATCCGCGGATGCGCGGTACGATCGATCTGGTGCAGCAACGGTTGCAGCGCAACGGCTTGTTGCTGCGCTACATCGCCCACGACGGTTTGCCCGGCGCGGAAGGCGCGTTTTCGATCTGCACGTTCTGGCTGGTCGATTGCCTGACCGAATTGGGCCGACTGGACGAAGCGCAAGCGTTGTTCGAGACGATGCTCCGTTACGCCAACGATCTCGGCCTCTTCGCGGAAGAGATCGACCCGGCCACCGGCGCGGCGCTCGGCAATTTTCCGCAGGCGTTCACGCACCTGGCGCTGATCGACGCCGGCGTCGATCTCTCCGCCGCCCTCGCCGAACGCCAGCCGCCCGAAGGCAGCGCGACCCAGCGGGCGAAAGCCGTCCGCCGCGACCGGGCGATAAGCGCAACGGCGCCCGGCGAGTCGTGACCGCGTCTCGCCGGACGCCGAACGACGCCGCCCGCCACTGCGCATTCGGCGGGGCCCTGCGCTTGGCGGGGCCACGCCACATGCGCGGCCGCGCTACGGCCGCCGCACGTTCAGCGACAGTCGGCGAAGCCCATGGCTTCCCGCCGCCTGCGTCCCGGCAGGCGGCGCCTCGCACGTCGTGTACGCGCAGAACGTCGACGACTCCGCGCACGCCGGGCAACCCGTGAGATCGAGGCAGACGCCCTTGGTTCCGAGCGCGGTCGTGCAGTCGGCATCGGTGGTGCAATCCATGCACTTGCCGTACAGGTTGGAGCACGTCCGCCCGCCATCGACCGACGTCACGCACCCGCACACATCTTGCGTCGGGTCAGGACCATACTGCCCGCAGAACGGCAGACCCTGGCAGAGGTTGGACAGGTTCGGGCAGGAGCCGCAGTTGACGCCGTCGCACATCTGGCTATTGGGGCAGCAGGTCGCGGCCGACGGACAGAGCCAGGCGTTCGTTGGGCAAACGCAATCCGTGCCCGCACACGCGCCGCCGCTGGCGGCGCAGATCGTGCCGCCCGGGCGCGCCTTGCATTTCCCCTTTTTGCAGGCGGCGCAAACGCCGCACGGCTTTTTTGCGCTGCATTTGGCCGC
>JAICJJ010000537.1 GCA_025928535.1 Thermomicrobiales bacterium | reverse complement strand
CGATCCTCTCCAACGGCGGCACCGGCATCGCCGCCCGCGACACCACCTACGATGCGCTGGCCGGCATGATCGAAACGCGGCTCGACGGCTTCGGCGAACTCTTCCGCATGCTCTCGTTTCAGGAAATCGGCGCGGCAGCGATGCTCTCGCGCGCCGTCGCCGGCGTCGCTCAGGGCACGCTGATCGTCGCCATGCCCGGCTCGACCAACGCCGTCCGCCTGGCGATGACCCGCCTGATCGTGCCGGAATTGGGGCATCTTATCTACGAAATCGGCAAATGAAACGACGCGTCCCACGAGGGGCGCGGTTGCTGCGGCGGCCGGCGCTCGGCTAGGATGCCAAGTCGGGCGCGGCGCGGACCGCGCGAGACGTCGCTGATGAGAGGCCCGGCGTGCCATCGGGAAACGAACGCAAAGCCCGCGTCCTGAAAGGGTTTCGGGACTACCTGCCGGAGCAGATGATCCTCCGGCAGCGGATCATCGCCATCTTTCGCGACATCTTCGAGCGCCACGGCTTCGAACCGCTCGACACCCCGGCCCTCGAATATCTCGACGTTTTGACCGGCAAGGCGGGCGAAAACGAAAAACTGATGTATCGCTTCGCCGACGCTGGCGGGCGGGATGTCGGCTTGCGCTACGACCTGACGGTGCCGCTGGCGCGCGTCGTCGCGATGCACGGCAACGACCTCGTCCTCCCCTTCAAGCGCTATCACATCGCCCCGGTCTGGCGGGCGGAAAATCCGCAACGGGGCCGCTTCCGTGAGTTCTGGCAATGCGACGCCGACATCGCCGGCACGGCGTCGATGCTGGCCGACGCCGAAGTCGTCGCGATCATGGCCGAAGCGCTGCTGGCGGTCGGCTTGTCCAATTTCACGATCAACATCAGCCACCGCCAATTGCTCGCCGCCCTCGGCCGCGCCGCCGGCGTGCCGGAGGACCTTGCCGGGGTTCTCTACCGCTCGGTCGACAAACTCGCCAAGATCGGTCCCGACGGCGTGCTGCGCGAAATGACCGAGGCCGGGGTCGAGCCCGAGGCGGCGCGGCGCGTCCTCGATATGGTCGGCGTCAGCGGCGATCCGGACTCGCTGCTCGCCGACCTCGCCGATCGCCTTACCGGCTCACCCGAAGGCGAAGCGGCCATCGCCGAACTGCGCGAGTTGTTTCGCCTCTTGCCCGCGTTCGGCGTGCCGGCCGGCTGCTACGCGCTCGATCTGACCCTGGCGCGCGGCCTCGACTACTACACCGGCCCGGTCTTCGAAGCGACCGTCACCGAACCGAAGGTCGGCTCGGTCGGAGGCGCCGGGCGCTACAACGATCTCGTCGGCGCGTTTCTCGGCCGGCCGATCCCCGCGACCGGCATGTCGCTCGGCCTCGAACGAATCATCGACGTCGTGCGCGAGCACAATCTGCTGCCAGCGCCGCCGACGGTCGCCCAGGTCGCCGTCGTCATCTTGCCGACGACCGTCGCCGAAGGCGCGCGGATCGCCGACGAATTGCGGGAAGCGGGATTGCGGGTCGATCTCTCGCTCCAGCCGCAAAAAAGCATCGGCGACCAACTCAAGCACGCCGACCGCAAGGGGACCCCCGTGGCGGTGATCGTCGGCGAAGCGGAACTTGCCGAAGGACGGGTCGCCGTCAAGAATCTGCGCAGCGGCGAGCAGCGGTCGTACGACCGAGTGGAATTGGCGCCGACGGTGGCGGCGATCGTCGCCGAGTGATCGACGAGTCGGCAAGCGGGAGCAGGCGGCGAACGCCGCACAGGATGTGAGCGAGGCATGGCGTCCGATCAATTCAATGATGAGTTCCAGACCTACATGCTCGTCGTCGCCCACCCGGACGACAGCGAGTTTTCGTCGGCCGGCACCGTTTCCCGGTTGTCGGAGGCTGGCAAGCGGGTTGTGCTGATTCAGGTCACCTCGGGCGACAAGGGAACGCCCGACCGGCATGCCAGCCCGGAAGAATTGGCCGAAACGCGCGAAGCAGAGATGCGGGAAGCGGCGAAACGCGTTGGCATGAGCGACGTCGTGTTCCTGCGCTGCGAAGACGGCTCGCTGATGCCCGATCTCGCCCTGCGCGAAAAGATCGTCCGCATGATCCGGACGTACAAGCCGGATGTGATCATCACCCACGATCCATTTCGGCCATACGCGCTCCACCCGGACCACCGCGCCGTCGGACTGGCGACGACCGACGCCGTCTACCCGACCGCCCGCGATCCGCTCTACTTCCCCGCACATTTGCGCGAAGGGCTGGAGCCGCACAAGACCGCCGAAGTCTGGTATTTCGGCGCGGAGCATCCTGACAAGGTCGTCGACGTCACCGACGTGTTCGACCGGAAGATCGACGCGCTGCGGGCGCACGTCTCGCAGGTCGGCGCCGCTGAAGACCTTGACCAGCGGATGCGCGAGCGCGCCCGGGAAGTGGCGGCGGACGAAGACTTCGAACTCGGCGAAGCCTTCAAAGTCGT
>JAICJJ010000334.1 GCA_025928535.1 Thermomicrobiales bacterium | reverse complement strand
GCGAACACGGTCGCCGACGCCGCGAGGTGATCGGCCAGCGCCAGCCGCCGCTCCGGTGGGACGGCCGCCGGAACGAGCCGGGCGGCGTCGCCCGATTCCTGCTTCCACTGTCCGCGCACGACCGGGCCGCCGCGCTGATCCCAATCGGTTTCTTCCACGAACGCAAACGGCTCGTCGCCGATCGTGAACCGCGCCGTCGCTTCCGGACCGGCGCGGGCGACGATGTCGGTGATCGGCGTCGGCGGGAGCGGGATCGGCGTCTCGCGCGGCAGGGCGTCCAGCGCCGCCAGATCGGCTTCGATGGTGGCGAGCGAATCGTCGAGGAGCGCCATCCGTTGCGCCCATGGGTTGTCGGGTCGGTGCGCCGCTTCGGCGCGCTCCAGATCGAACGCGACCAGATCGCGCCGCTTCCGCAATTGGTCGAGCCGGCCGCGGGCGGCGGGATCGCGCGGGCCGTCGGCGTCGCGCGGTTTCGGCAGGCGCTTCGTGGCGGTCGAGGCGGGCGCGGACGCCCCCGGTTCAGGTGCCGGCTCCGGGGGCGCCTTCCGCTTCAAAAAGTCGAGCAATCCCATTGCTGTGTCTCCTGTCCGCCGTGAGTCTGCCACGTTGCGCCCGAAATGCCCTTCACCCCCTACCCACTCGCCCATCGCAATGGGCGACGGGAACGGCTCCCCTCTCTCGCCGCAGCGGGAGAGGGGCGGGGGGGTGAGGGCCGCCCCGCTTGACCGTGCCGACGCGGCGTGGCGACAATCGGATCGCGACAGCGGCGATCCTGCATCGCCGGTCGCCCTGAGCCAGCCGATTCGTTGCCGGAGCCGCCTGCCATGACCGCCGCCCCGAACGCCGCCGATCCCATCGTCTGGCGGCCGTCGCCCGCCGACATCGAACGGAGCCGGCTGCGCCGATTTTACGAAGGGCTGGGGCTCGCCTCGGCGGACGAATTGCAACAACGCGCCGCGGCCAATCCCGGCTGGTATTGGGACGCGGTCGTTCGCGATCTCGGGCTGGAATGGAGCCGACCCTACGAGCAGGCGCTCGATCTGTCGCGCGGCAAGCCGTGGGCGGAATGGTTCGTCGGCGGCGGCTTCAACTACGTCGACAACGCGCTCGACCGCTGGATCGCGGCCGGCCGGGGTGATCGCGCCGCTATCGTCTGGGAAGGCGATGACGGCGCCGCCCGCCGCCTGACCTACGCGGAGTTGCGGGAGGCGACCGACCGGCTCGCGGCGGCGCTGCGCCATCTCGGCGTCGGCAAGGGGGATCGGGTCGGCATCTTCATGCCGATGCTGCCCGAAACGGCGATCGCCACCCTCGCCTGCGGCCGGATCGGCGCGATCTTCGTGCCGATGTTTTCCGGCTTCGGCCCGGAAGCGCTCGCTTCCCGCTTGCGCGACGCCGGCGCGAAATTGCTCATCACAGCCGACGGCGGCTTCCGGCGCGGTCAGATCGTGCCGATGAAAGAGATCGCCGACGAGGCGATGGCGCAGGCGCCGACAGTCGAACGCTGCCTCGTCTTCCGGCGGACGGGCGAGCCGGTTCCATGGCGGACGGAGCGGGACGTCTGGTGGGACGACGCGCTGGCGGCGGCGCCGGACGCGGAAGCGACCGAACCGACGGCCGCGAACGACCCCTACATGCTGATCTACACCTCGGGCACGACCGGCCGGCCGAAAGGCGCGGTCCACGTGCAAACGGGCTTTCCGATCAAGGCGGCGCACGATCTCGCCTATTGCTTCGATCTCGGTCCGGACGACACCATCTTCTGGCTGACCGATCTCGGCTGGATGATGGGGCCGTGGCTGATCGAAGGCGGGCTGCTGCTCGGCGCGACGATCGTCCTCTTCGAAGGCACGCCCGACTATCCGCAGCCGGACCGGCTCTGGCGCCTGATCGAAGACCACCGGATCAGCGTCTTCGGCGTCGCCCCGACGGCGATCCGGGCGCTGATGGCGAAAGGCGGCGACTGGGCGCGAGCGCGCGACCACTCGTCGCTGCGCATCCTCGGCTCGACCGGGGAAACGTGGAATCCCGAGCCGTGGCGCTGGTATTTCGAGGAAATCGGCGAAGGACGCTGCCCGGTCGTCAACTATTCGGGCGGCACCGAAACGGGGGGCGGCATCGTCGGCTGCACGACGCTGCGGCCGGAAACGCCCTGCGCCTTCACTGGCCCCGTGCCGGGGATGATCGCCGACGTGGTCGACGACGCGGGGCAGCCGTTGCGGGGCGCGGTCGGGGAGCTGGTCGTCCGGCAGCCGTGGGTCGGGATGACGCGCGGCGTCTGGAACGACCCGGAACGCTACCTCGATGCGTACTGGCGGCGGTTCGAAGGCGTCTGGGTGCATGGCGATTGGGCCGAGATCGACGACGAGGGTTTCTGGTTCATTCGCGGCCGCTCCGACGACACGTTGAAAGTGGCCGGCAAGCGGATCGGCCCGGCCGAGATCGAATCGGCGGCGACGGCGCATCCGGCCGTGCAGGAAGCGGCGGCCATCGGCGTGCCGCATCCGGTCAAAGGCGAAGCGGCGGTCGTCTTTGCCGTCTTGCGCCCGGACCATGAAGCGAGCGACGCGCTGGCGGAGGAGATTCGGCAAACGATCGCGGCGCAACTCGGGGCGGCGATGCGGCCGGAGCGGGTGCGCTTCGTCGCCGATCTGCCAAAGACGCGCAACGCCAAGATCATGCGGCGCGTGATTCGGTCCGCGTATCTCGGCCTGCCTCCGGGCGACCTGACCGCGCTCGAAAACCCGGCCGCGGTCAGCGGGATCGAAGCGTTGCGGGAGGCGTTGCCGTCGTAGTCCGCGCCGTTCGATGAGGCCGGCGTGCGATTCAGGCAACCGTCACGTCGATTTCATGAACTTGTCATGCTCGGCTCACGCGCATGTCACGTCCCCTCGCTACAACTTGGTCTGGTTGGGAATTGCTCACACGACCGAGGGGGCAGCGCCGTGGACCGGGACGACGCATTCGACGCGCTCGCGCGCGGCATGGGGCAGCGCGTCGATCGCCGCCGTCTCGTCGCGTTCGGGCTGGCCGGGCTCGGCGCCGGCGCATTCTGGGCCGCGGCTCCACGACCCTCGTCGGCGCGGCGACGCGACCGCCGGCATTGCCCGTCGGAGCGCGCCTGCGGCAAGCGCTGTTGCGGGGTCGGCAAGACGTGCGGCAATCCGGTGCAGGGCATCTGCGTCGGCCCGGACAACCCCGTCAGCATGCAATAGCGGCCGGTCGCCACGTCGGATTCCACGATCCGGGAATGTTGACCCGTTCGTTCGCTTGACGCTCGTCATGCGGGCTGTCAGCATTTCCTCGGCGTTCGTGTTCGACCTGTTCGGTGGACGCTCCGCGCGGCGACCGGTTCGCCCGCGTGGTCGCCCATCTGTCGCGACTGCGGCTTCTTCCCCGTGCATGCCCCGCGCCCGTTGACCGCGGCGGCCCGCGCTTCCCTGAACGCCTCCGGGGTCGCGCATCTGCCGCCGCCCGCGCGAACGACCGGCGCGAGGGAGGTCCTGTCCCGGTGGCGCGCTCCCGCTCGATGTCCCGATACGCATATCGCGGCGCGGCTCCCCGGTGGCCATGGGCGCTCGTCGTCCTTGCGCTCGGGCTGGCGGCCGTGGTCGTGCTGGCCCGCGCCGGCCGGATCGACATCCCGCGTCTGACCCCGCATGTCGAGCAAGGCGCGTCGCGGCCGCCGCAACCGGCCGGCGCGCCCGCCATGGCTTCGGCGACGAGCGACGAATTGGCCGCGAGCGACGAACCGACCGCTGCGACGGAGCCGACCGCCCCGCCGGAAGATGCCGCCATCCCAGCCGCGGCCAGCCCCGTCGCCACCCCGGTCGTGCCGGAAAAGACGCCGGAACAAATCGCGGCCGCCTGGGTCGACGACTGGAACAAGGGCAACTACGGCGGGATGTACGACTTCCTGAGCGAATCGGCCCGGCGCACGATCTCGCGGGACGCCTTTGTCGATCGCTACCTGGCGTGCGCCGACCGCGCCGGCCTGACCGGCTTGCACGCCGCCGTCGCGGGCGGCTTGACGCCGGGTCGTCAGATGCCGATCGCGGTCGACTACGATTCGTCGCTGGTCGGGCGCTTTTCCGAGCAGAACGCGATCCCGTTCACCCGCGACGCCGGCGCCTGGCGTGTCGCCTGGACGCCGTCGTTGATCTTTTCCGACCTTGGCGCGGACGGCTGCGTCGATGTCGAT
>JAICJJ010000168.1 GCA_025928535.1 Thermomicrobiales bacterium | reverse complement strand
GGTCGGGGCACGGCATGCCGTGCCCGATCGGCCGCAAGGCCGATGACCGGGTTCCGGATGAACGGGTTGTGGTCCGGCGGACCACCGGGCACGGCATGCCGTGCCCCTACCGCCTCTCCTGCGCAAAACATTGACGCGCACCCGACGTGTCCCCGCCGATGGCCGCGCCGACTGGAATCGACGATGATTGACGCCGCGCGGCCGCGCGACGACGGGAGGGATCGGCGATGCGTCTGACGATCGGCTGGCTCTACGGCACGAAGATGAACATCTACGGCGACCGGGGCAACATCATCGCGCTCGAACGCCGGTCGCGCTGGCGCGGCATCGAGGCCGAGACGCGGGAAATCGGCATCGGCGACCCGATTCCGGAAACAATCGATCTCTTTTTCTTCGGCGGCGGCCAGGATCAGGAGCAGGAAGCGATCGCCCGCGATTTGCAGGGCGCGAAAGGCGCGGCAATCCGGCGGGCGGTCGAAGATGGCGCGGCGGCGCTGACCGTCTGCGGCGGCTATCAACTCTTCGGCCACGAATACCGGCCGCACGGCGGGCCGGCCTTGCCCGGCATCGGCGTCTTCGATCTCGTCACCGAGGCGGGACCGGAGCGGTTCATCGGCAACGTCGTCGTCGAAACGGCGTTCGGCGACCTGGTCGGCTTCGAAAACCATTCCGGGCTGACCTGGCTCGGCGCCGGGGCAAGCCCGCTCGGCCGCGTGCGGGTGGGACGCGGCAACAACGGCACGGATGGGACCGAAGGCGCGATTTGGCGCAACGCCATCGGCTGCTATCTGCACGGTTCGCTCTTGCCGAAAAACCCGAATCTGGCCGATTGGCTCCTGGCGCGGGCGCTGGAACGGCGGCACGGCACGGTCGCGCTGCCGCCGCTCGACGACCGTTACGAGGTCGCGGCCCACGCATCGGCGCGCGATCGAGCGGTCCGCACGCGCTGACACCGGTGTTCCCTCGTCGTCACGCGCCCTGCGGCCTTGCGAGCCGGTCGATGACCCGACGCAAGCCAGCCGTCGCGTCTTCCGCAACCTCTCGCAGCGCCGGGTTGTCGCCGGCGATGGCCAGCAACTTGAGCGGATCGACCGCCGCGGCCATCGAGCGGTCGCCATGCTGGTGGACGATGACGTTGCAGGGGAAGAGCAAGCCAAGGTTGTGGTCAGCGTGGAGACCGCGCCAGGCGAGATCGGCGTTGCAGGCGCCGAGGATAACGTAGGGCTCGAAATCGACGCCCAGTTTGTCGCGCAACGTGGCGCGAACGTCGATCGCCGTGAGCACGGCGAATCCCTCGGCCGCGAGCGCCGCCGTCGTTCGCGCCATCGCTTCGTCGAGCGGCGCGTCGATCGCCGCGCCGAAGCCGTAATCGCCAGTCTGCTGTTCCATGGTTCGCTCCTCCGATTCGTCGCGGCGAATCAGCGAACGCTGACCGTCAGGTGACGATTGATATATTCAATCGCGTCTTGTGGCGTATCGGCGAAGTAAACGACCTCGTCAAGCGGCCGATGCAAAAATCCCTCATCCCGCATCCTGAAAAAATTCATCCTGAGTCCGGCGTAAAAATCCGCAAGATTCAAAATCACGATCGGCTTGTCATGGAGTCCATTTTTTCGTTCTTCAATCATCGCCATCGCCTCGTCAAGCGTTCCGGTTCCGCCGGGAAGCACGACAACCGCATCGCTTCTTTTGAGCATCATCGCCTTTCGGTCACCCAAATCTCTGGCGATGATCATTTCATCGGGATCTTTGTGCGCAAGATGAGCAAAAAGATCGACCGAGACGCCAATGATTCTTCCTCCGCCATCCCGAACTCCATGGGCGATAACGCTCATCAGGCCCACGTCCGAACCGCCCCAGACAAGACTATATCCCTGCTCTGCCATCATCCTGGCAAATTCTTCGGTGGGTTTGGTGTATTCCCCAGAAAGTTCTCTGGCCGAACAAAAGACGCCGATACATTTCATGGGCGCGATCGCCTTTCCTTTGCTCGTTCCCTGAATGTCGCCGGTCCGTTCGCAGGCGCCCGTCGTTCGGTTCCGGGATCGCGCATCACCGACGGCGAGGCCGCCTGCGTCATCGACCGGACTCCGCCGCCCGACCGAATCGTAGAGAATCGTCCGCCGACCGCCCCACCGGAGAACCCTGCGACGCGCCTACCTCCGGGCGGCGACGCGCGCTTTCACCTCTGGGGCGATATCCTCGATGAAGGTCCGGAGGCGCGGGCCGGCCGGTTCGCCCCAGAGGATGAACGTCGAAAATCCCTGCTCGAGGGCCAGGCGGGACAAGACCTCGACCCAGTGGTCGGGCGGGCCGACGATTTGCCGGTCGTCGGCGCCGAGGCCGGCTTCGGCCACGTGCGCGAATTCGCCGGCGAAGTTGTAGATGCGCCGGATCGCGGCGGGGTCCCGCCCTGCGGCGCGAGCGGCCTCGTCGATGATCGCGTTGCCAGCCGCGGCGTGCCCCGGCGGCACGTACGACATGGATGGAACCCAGCCGTCGGCCAGTTCGCCGGTGAGCCGCAGCGCGCGGGGGCCGACCACCCCGAGCCAGATGCCGATGGCGTGGGCAGTCGCCGGGCCGGGCTGCGCCCCGACGGCCTGATAGATCTCGCCCGCGTGGCGCAAGGGCGCGCCGCTCCAGAACTGCCGGATCAGGACGATGGCTTCGCGCAACGCCGCCAGCGCCTGCTTCGGCTCCCGCACGGGACCGCCCATTGCCCGCACGCCTTCCCAGAACGCGCCGGCGCCGAGGCCGAGTTCGAACCGGCCGCCGCTCAACTGGTCGAGCGTCGCCGCTTGCTTAGCGAGCATCGCCGGCGGGCGCAACGGCAAATTGGCGACGTCGGGAAAGATGCGGACACGCCCTGTCTGGCCGAGCAAAACCGCGATCAACGCCAGGGCGTCGTAGTGGCGCGGCTGGTAGGGATGATCCTGGATGCCGATCAGGTCGTAGCCGAGGTCGTCGAGAGCGCGGCCAAGGGCGAGCGTGCCGGCGGGATCGCCGGTCGTCGGGTCGAGAAAGAAGCCGAATTGCAGATCGTGGCCGTAGTCGGGCATGACGATCCTCGCGAGTGCTCAATCTTCTTTGTCGGGTAATTCGTCGCCAGCGACAGTCTCCCAAATGCTCTTGTGCCAGGCGGCTCCTTGCTCGCCGAACGCCGGAGCGACAATCCCCCAACTCCAGGAAACTGTCGGGGTGACCGCGAAATAGTCGCCTGTGCCGAACATGCCGTCGCGAGCGACGATCTCGGCCACGCCGTGAACCTTGATGCCGCGAGGAGTCCACGGATCGGTCGCGGCGACGTCATCGGCGATCAGTGCGACCTTGTGGTTGCCGGCGACGATGTTGCGATACTTGCGCGAGCCGGGCAGGTTGTGGCCGCCGATAAAGAAGCGCTCGCCGTCGAACTGGAAGCCGACGGCGTCGACGGTCGGTTGGCCGTCCGAGGCGACCGTGGCCAGCCGAGCCAGCCGTTGCGACCGCAAAAAAGCGAGTTCCTCATCGGAAAACATGAAGCCGCTCCTTCTCACGAGGCGATCGACAAAGCCGTGCGCCAACAAAGTTGATACACTCAACAAATTAGCAGGGTAACGAAGAAAGTTGATGATGTCAAGCATTGACGTGGCGACGTCGGAGCCCACGTGCGGAGCCATCAGCCCCGGGCGCCGTGAAGAACTGACGAGCGAACTCGAGCATCGTCTGCTCGCGCTTGCCGATAATCTGCGCGCTCGAATGGTCTCGGCCGCGGCCACGCTCGGGCTGACGCCGCAGCAGGCGGTCCTCATCCGATATCTCGCGCGAGCACGAACGATGAGCGAACTGGCCGTCATCCTCAACTGCGATCGATCCAACATCACCGGCTTGGTCACTCGGCTCGAGCGTCGTGGGTTGGTCCAACGAGTGAGCGACCCGAGCGACCGGCGTGTGAAGCGCCTGACATTGACCGGCGATGGCATCTCCTGTCGAGCAATGTTGCAATCGCAATTGGTCACCGAGTCGCCCGCCACGGCAGGGTTGGAGCCGAGCGAGCGGCACGCCTTGCTGACCCTGGTCCGCAAACTGACGCCGGACATCGATGAGATGACGAAGAGCGATTGTTCGAGCGGTCCCGCATCGCCTCGATAAATCCGCGATCCGCTCCGACAACGCCGACGCGCGTCGCGGGCACGGCGCGGCACGCAGGTATACTCGGGGCAGAGAGCGCCCGGCCGGCGGCATGCCGGGCCGGGCCAGCGCGACTCCGCCACACCGGTGAGGACGAGAGATGAGCGACTCCACGAAGACACCTCGCAGCGACGGTCAGGCCACGCTCGAAGCGTTGCTGGCCGAAGACCGCGCGTTTCCGCCGCCGCCCAAGTTCGCGGCGGAGGCCAACGTCAGCGATCCGGCGATCTACCAGCGGGCGGCGGACGATCTGGAAGGATTCTGGGCGGATCAGGCGCGCAAGCTCGACTGGTTCGAGCCGTGGCAGACGGTGCTCGAATGGAACCTGCCGTTCGCGAAATGGTTCGTCGGCGGCAAACTCAACGTTTCCTACAACTGCCTCGACCGGCATGTCAAAGCGGGGCAGGGCGACCGCGTCGCCTTCTATTGGGAAGGGGAGCCAGGCGACCGCAAGACGATCACCTACGCCCAATTGCTGGACGACGTGCAGCGTTGCGCCAACGCACTGAAAGAACTCGGCGTGCGGCGCGGCGACCGCGTCACGATCTACATGCCGATGATTCCGGAATTGCCGACCGCCATGCTCGCCTGCGCCCGGATCGGCGCGCCGCACAACGTCGTGTTCGGCGGCTTTTCCGCCGACGCACTGGCCGACCGAATCGACGACTCCCAATCGAAGATCGTCATCACCGCCGACGGCGGCTTTCGCCGCGGCAAGGCGGCGGCGCTGAAGCCGCAAGTCGACGAAGCGGTGGCGCGGACCGGAATCGTCGACACGGTGATCGTCGCCCGGCGGACCGGCGAACCGGTGAACATGGTCGATGGCCGCGACCTCTGGTGGGACGACATCGTGCCGCGGCAAGCCGCCGATTGTCCGCCCGAGGCGATGGACAGCGAAGACATGCTGTACCTCCTCTACACCTCGGGCACGACGGCCAAGCCGAAAGGAATCCTTCACACCACCGGCGGCTACCTGACCGGCATGGCGACGACGCATCGCGACGTCTTCGACATCAAGGACGACGACATCTACTGGGCCGCCGCCGACATCGGTTGGGTGACCGGCCACTCTTACATCGTCTATGGGCCGCTCGCAAATGGCGCGACCGGATTGATGTACGAAGGCACGCCCGACTATCCCGACCCGGGGCGGTGGTGGGAGATCATCGAACGCTACAAGGTCACGATCCTCTATTGCGCGCCGACGGCGATCCGCGCCCACATGAAGTGGGGGCCGCAATACGCCGCCCGGCACGATCTGTCGTCGCTGCGCCTGCTCGGCACCGTCGGCGAGCCGATCAACCCCGAAGCGTGGATGTGGTACCACGACCACATCGGCCACGGCCGCTGCCCGATCGTCGATACCTGGTGGCAGACGGAAACGGGAATGATCATGATCACCCCGCTGCCCGGCATCACGACGACCAAGCCCGGCTCGGCGACCAAGCCGTTTCCCGGCGTCGACGCCGATATCGTCGATGCCGACGGCCATTCCGTCCCGCTCGGGAAAGCGGGGTATCTCGTCCTCCGCAAGCCGTGGCCGGCAATGCTGCGGGGCATCTACGGCGATCCGGAACGGTACCAGGCGACCTACTGGAGCCGCTTCCCGGGAGCCTACTTCCCGGGCGATGGCGCGAAGCGGGACGAAGACGGCGACTACTGGCTGATGGGTCGGGTCGACGACGTGATGAACGTGTCGGGCCACCGGCTCAGCACGACCGAAATCGAAAGCGCGCTCGTTTCCGATCCACGGGTGGCGGAAGCGGCGGTCGTCGGGCGGCCGGACGAATTGACCGGCGAAGCGATCTTTTCCTTCGTGATCCTCAAGTCAGGCGTCGAAACGACGCCCGCGCTGGGCGAAGAATTGCGGGCGCATGTCGCCCACAAGATCGGCGCGATCGCCCGGCCGAAAACGGTGATGTTCACGCCCGACTTGCCGAAGACGCGCTCCGGCAAAATCATGCGGCGGCTCCTGCGCGACATCGCCTCCGGCCGTCAACTCGGCGACACGACGACGCTGGCCGACGCTGGCGTGGTCGAAACGATCCGGGAAGCGAGCGCAAAGTCGGCGGACGAGGAGTAGTGGACCAGGCGGAAGCGAAATGCGGGACGGTCACGGTCAGACGAACCGGCAGACATCCCGCTTTTCGCTGAATCGTTGCTCCGCTGACCCGTATGGAATCGGAACACGCAGCGAGCGGTGACGCCATGGCGATCGAGCCAAAGACAATTCGAGTAACGGCGACGACCGAGTTGTCAGACCTGCTCGATGAGGCAACGAATCAGCGGCAAATCGCCAGAAATGACCGAGTGAAGTGTCGATGCGACACAGCAATGAGCCCCGTGCTGTATCAGTACCTGCGTCACTGGCGAGTGCCCGGCCCTGGCAGCAATTGCGACGGCTGTCTCCCCTCCC
>JAICJJ010000250.1 GCA_025928535.1 Thermomicrobiales bacterium | reverse complement strand
TCGCGCCAGCCGTGTTCCGCGATTTCTGGACCTCGGCCTATCAGGCGATCGACGACTGACGAAGTCGGGGAGTTGGGGAGTCGGGGAGTTGGGAAGAACACGGATGAGCGAGACGTCCCTCACTTGCACAATCGCCGCGCCGATCGTCTCGTCATCCCCCGACTCCCCGACTCCCCGACTCGATTGAGGAACATTTGTGCTGTACGTTCACCTGAAATCGGCTATACTGACTGCGAGTCACTCACGGCGTTCGAGGCGGCTGCACGGATGCCGGGGCGCGCGAATCGGCGATCGGCCCGGTTCGGAGTTGTCGATTTCAACCCGGCTCGTTCGACAAATTGGCGCGGCGCCCCGCAGCCGGGTTGCACGGTCCGTTCGGGACGGAGACGAAGGAGCCTGACATGAGCGGGGTTCGCGTTTTGGTCGGCACGCGCAAGGGCGCATTCATTCTGACGTCGGACGGCGCGCGGAAAGATTGGGAGGTCAGCGGACCGCTCTTCGCCGGCTGGGAGATTTACCACCTCTCCGGCTCGCCGGCCGATCCGAACCGGCTCTACGCGTCGCAATCGAGCGGTTGGTTCGGGCAGACGATCCAGCGTTCCGACGACGGCGGCAAGACGTGGGAGCCGGTCGGCAATCAATTCGCCTACGAAGGCAATCCCGGCACGCACCAGTGGTACGACGGCACCCAGCACCCTTGGGAATTCACGCGGGTCTGGCATCTCGAGCCGTCGCCGACCGATCCCGACACGGTCTATGCCGGGGTCGAAGACGCGGCGCTCTTCCGCTCGCGCGATGGCGGGCAGACGTGGGACGAACTGCCTGGCCTGCGCGACGTCAAAGGCAACCTCTGGCAGCCGGGCGCGGGCGGCATGTGCCTCCACACGATCATCCTCGACCCGAACGATTCGAACCGAATCTACACCGCCATCTCGGCCGCCGGCGCGTTTCGCACCGACGACGGCGGCGAGACGTGGCGGCCGATCAACAACGGACTGCTTTCCCAATTCGAATTGCCCGATCCGAACGCCGAGGTCGGCCATTGCGTCCACCGGCTGGCGATGCACCCGTCGCGGCCGGACGTTCTCTTCATGCAGAAGCATTGGGACGTCATGCGCAGCGACGACGCCGGGGAATCGTGGCATGAAGTCAGCGGAAATTTGCCGAGCGATTTCGGTTTCCCGATCGCGGTCCACGCGCACGAGCCGGAGACGATCTACGTCGTGCCGATCAAGAGCGACTCCGAGCATTTCCCGCCGGAAGGGAAATTGCGCGTTTACCGCAGCCGGACCGGCGGCAACGAGTGGGAAGCGCTGACCGACGGCTTGCCGCAGCAGGATTGCTACGTCAACGTGCTGCGCGACGCGATGGCGGTCGATGCGATGGACGATTGCGGCATCTACTTCGGCACCACCGGCGGCCAGGTCTACGCCTCGGCGAACGGCGGCGACCGCTGGGAGCCGATCGTGTCGAATCTGCCGTCGGTCGTCTCGATCGAAGTGCAGACGCTGCGATGATCCGGCTCATCCTGCCGGTCCACCTGCGCAATCTCGCCGGCGCCGGGCGCGAGGTGGAATTGCAGATCGACGGCGCTCCCACGCAACGTTCGGTGCTCGACGCGCTCGAAGCCTCGTATCCGATGCTGCGCGGAACGATCCGCGACGCGGCGACGCAGCGGCGGCGTCCGCTGGTCCGCTTTTTCGCCTGCGAGCAGGATCTTTCGCACGATTCGCCCGACGCGCCCCTTCCGGAGGCGGTCGCGGCCGGAAAAGAGCCATTCTGGGTCGTCGGCGCGATGGCCGGCGGTTGAGGCAATGCGCGGCCGGAGCGGGACGCTCGTTCTGCTCCGGCCCCCATCCATAGCCGCTCCGAACCGGCGGCACGCCCGCTCCCGCGGCCGATCGTTGGAGGACCGGATGAAATACATGTTGCTGATCTATGGCGACGAAGGCGTCTGGACCGACGCCGAACGCACCGCCTGCTACGTCGAATCAGCCGCGCTCGCCCGCGATCTTCATGCGTCCGGGCGCTACCTGGCGGCGAATCCGCTGCACTCCGTCGCCACTGCGGCGAGCGTGCGGGTCAGGGATGGCAAGCGGCTCGTGACCGATGGACCGTTCGCCGAGACCCGCGAGCAACTTGGCGGCTATTTCCTGATCGAAGCGGCCGACCTCGACGAAGCGACGGCCATCGCCGGCCGCATTCCGGGCGCGCGCAAAGGCACGGTCGAAATCAGGCCGGTGCTCGACGTCCCCGGACTGTCCGCGCTCGGACAAGCGGCCGACTGAACGCGAATTCGCACGCTGAGGACCGGGCCGGATCGATGCCGGCCCTTCGGCGTGCCTGCCGGATCGCCGTCGAGGCCGTCCGCGGATCGTCGATTTCACGTCTCGTCGTTCGACAACGTCGCAAGACACGAATTTGGGACGATGCGGCGGAGGCGGCAATGCGGTATCTCTGTTTGGTCTATCAGGACGAATCGGCGATCGCGGAGATGCCCGACGACGAGTACGACGCGCTCGTTCGTGATGTCCTCGCCTATCGCGAGGACCTGCGGGCAGGCGGTCACTACATCGCCTCGTCGCCGCTTCAGTCGGTGCGAACGGCCACGACGATTCGCGCCCGACACGGCAAGACGTTTCTCAGCGACGGCCCGTTCGCCGAAACGAAAGAGCAACTCGGCGGCTTCTATCTGATCGAAGCGGCCGACTTGAACGAGGCGATCCGGCTGGCGTCGAAGATGCCGCCGGCGCGCGTCGGCAGCATCGAAGTGCGGCCGCTGGCCGATTTCGGCTGCGATCGCTGACGACGATGCGTCAGATCAATCCGCTCGCCCGTTCGCCTGCCGACCGTGACGTGAGGTCGATCGCGCGCGGAGATCGGCGCGAGTCAATGCGGGTTCCGGCAACGGGCGAGCCAGTTTGGCGCCGGCGCGCAAGCCGTCGAGCACGAGGTCGAGGTGACGGTGGGCGAGGCGACGATCCAGGTCGTCGCCGAGCGTGCCCGGCAGTGGCCGAGAGAGGCGGACCAGCAGCGGCCCAATGTCGCCAAACGTCACGTCGGATCGAAGCGACCCCGCGTCGTGCGCGCGGGCGATCAGCGCTTCGAGCCGCTCGGCCGACGCTTCCCGCGTGGCCGCAATCTCTTCATCGGAGGCTGGAACGCGATCCAAGAGGACCGGCATGACCGCGCTGACGCGCAGGTCGAGCGCGCGATGCATGTAGGAAGCAAGCGCGGCGAATGGCTCGGCCTCGTCGGTCGCCGCCTCACGCGCGGCTTCGCCGGCGCGGCGCAGAGCCTCGATCAGGACAGCCCGAATCAGCGCCTCCCGGTCTGGAAAACGCCGGTACAGCGTCGCGATGCCGACGCCGGCCCGGGCGGCGATGGCGTCGAGCGGCGCGTCGGGCCCCTGCTCGACGAAGAGGTCCCGGGCGGCATCGAGGATGCGTGCGCGATTGCGCAGCGCATCGGCGCGCATGCCCCGTTCGGACTTGGCCGCGCTTGCGTCCATCACGTCGCTCGCCTCGTCGAAGTGGATAGGTTTCCTCCGGTTATGCTACCCTGACCTTTCAAGCGGAGCAAGTTCCTCCGCTTCTCGAGACGCGACGGAGTCTGGGTTGTCGATTCCGGTTTGGGGGCGGCGGACCTGGGATATCCCGCAAGCATCCGCCTGGCGATTGACCAGAGCGTTGAACGAGCCGGCGCCGGCCGGCCCCGCGTGAGGAGAAGCAATTCGTGCCGACGCTCTACCTGCTGCTGAAATTCGTCCACGTAGCCAGCGTCATCGTCTGGCTGGGCGGGATGTTCGCGCTCGTCGTGTTCAACGCGCGTCTGGCTCGCGTCGGCGACATGGCGCTCGTCGCGGCGATGGGCCGCCAGACGGAAGCATTCGGCCGGACGGTCATCGGTCCGGCAATGGGGTTGACGTTGCTGGCCGGTCTGGCGACGGCCGGCGTCGCCCGCTTTTCCTTTGGCGCGCCCTGGATCGTCTGGGGGCTGGTCGGCTTCATCCTCTCGATCGCCATCGGCGTGATCGCGGTCCAGCGCGCCGCCGGCGAATTGGGCGCGTTGGCGCAATCGGCGCCGCCCGACGATCCGCGTCTGGGGGCGCTGCGAAGCCGCCTGCTGTGGCTGAACGCGATCAACTTGCTGGTGTTGGCATCGGTCGTCTGGGCGATGGTCTTCAAGCCGTCGTTGTGATCGCATCTTCGCGAGGAAGGCCATGAAACTCGGACTGCAGATCAACCAATTCGCCTGGGGCGGCGGCGCCGTGCGGATGGGCGAATCGCTCGCGGCGATCGCGCGCGCCGCCGACGCGGCCGGCTTCGCCCTGATTGGCGTGGCCGACCATCTCTGGCAGGGGCCCTACTTTGGCGGGCCAGAACAACCCGAACTGGAAAGTTGCGTCGCGCTCGGCGTCGTCGCCGCCAACACCAGCCGAGCGAAATTGACGCACATGGTCGCGGGCGTCCACTTTCGGACGCCGGCCGTCCTCGCCAAGGCGGTGACGACGCTCGACGTGCTGTCCGGAGGCCGCGCCTGGCTCGGCATCGGGGCCGGCTGGTACGAAGACGAGGCGATTGGCATGGGAATCGCGTTCCCCCTGGTCGCCGAGCGCTTCGAGATGCTCGAAGAAACGATCCAGATTTGCCTGCGGCTCTGGAGCGGCGAGCATGGCGACGAGCGGCCGTTCGTCGGCAAGCATTACCAGTTGGAGCGGCCGCTCAACCTGCCGCAAAGCCTGACCCGGCCGCATCCGCCGATCATGATCGCGGGCGAAGGCGAGCAAAAGACGCTGCGCCTCGTCGCCCGCTACGGCGATGCATGCAGCCTGAGCCCGGGGCCGCAGATCGCGCGCAAACTCGACGTGTTGCGCCGCCATTGCGAAGCCGAGGGACGCGATTACGACGCGATCGAAAAGACGTGCGCGTTCCGCTTCGACGTCGGCGCCGATCGCGGCAAGACGGGAGAGCTCATCGCCAAATTGCGCGGACTGGCCGAACTGGGCATCGAGACGGTGATCGGCGACATGCCGGATATCGATCGCATCGCGCCAATCAAGATCGTCGGCCGCGAGGTGATTCCCGCGGTCGCGGATTTCTGATTGACGGCGGGCCGCACGGCCGTTGGGGCCGGGCGGCCCGCCGGCCATTCACCAGCGGGGCCCCCGCCGCGGCCCGCCGCCGCATCGTTTCTTCGTCTGTCGCGTCGAGCAACGGGACGAAGAAATACTGGGC
>JAICJJ010000282.1 GCA_025928535.1 Thermomicrobiales bacterium | reverse complement strand
CGCGTCCTTCGCCGGCGCCACTGCACCGGCGGTTCCCACCGCCGCCGGCACGGTCGCCAACATCAAGGCGCCCAGCAGCGGCGACGTGCTGACCATCCTCAGCGCGGTGCGCAACGTCGGCAGCGCCTCCACGAGTGGCGCGAAGATCGTCGTCAACGGCGGCGGGTCCAGCGGGCGCGTTTACCTGACCTCCGGCGGCACCTCTTCCGCCACCGGCGCAGGCACGCAGTATGTCGGATCGTGGGAATTGGACGGCGGCACACTGCAGATCGGTCCGTCCGCTCCCGGCGGATTCGGTGAACCCCTCAACGCGCTTGGCTACCAGGGTTACAACCCGTTGACCAACATCGGCGAAGGTCCCAACGGACCCACGCGCCCGATCACGCTCGTGGGCGGTGTCCTCGCCGTCGGCGCTAACTCGCCCAACCTCGCGAACACTCCCCCGATCGACGCCACCACATTCCGCAGCCCGGTCACAATCGCCGGAGGCGCCATCGCGTCAACCCTCGTCGACGCGACGTACGCCGGCGATATCACAGTGAACGGCGGCTCGGTTCTGACAACCGATGCCGTCGACGGCGTGACCCCGCGCAAGGTGGTCATCGGCACGCAGGCGCTGGTCAACACCAACTCCAACGTCGTCAACGGCAACATCGCTTGGGGCAACTCGACGCTGACGGTGAACGGCGCCGGCACGCTCAGCTTCGAGCGCACGGCTCCGGTCAATGTCGGTGACCCGACTTCCGCCGTCACCGTCACGCCCGGCGCAACCCTGGCCATCAGCTCCGGGGCCCGCGTGGACCTCGCCGGGACGCAGGACGCCCTCAGCGACGGGACCCATCACGTGAACGTCACCAACAATTCGACCGTCGGATTGCACGTGATGACGGGCACGAAGAACGTCGGCGAGATCAACGGCAGCGGCAACACCACCGTCGAATCAGGAGCCGTGCTTCGCGCCACGCACGTGCAGCAGAACTCGCTGACGATGAACGGCAACGTCACCGTCCGCGAGAACGGTCTTGCCGCCGGCACCAGCAAGCTCAATACGCTGGCCGTCAACTCCAACAAAATCGACATCACCAACAACCACCTGATCCTGACCTCGCCGAACAACTCGGTGGGCACGTGGAACGGCTCGGCGTACACCGGCACGACGGGCCTGATCGCCACCGGCTACGGCGTCAATCAGGACTTCAGCGGGCCAAGCGGCATCGTCACCAGCGAGTCCAACGCGACGGGCGGCAATACGCTGACGAGCATCGGCGTGGCTTCGAACAGCGACCTGGGCCTGGCGACGTTCGGCGGTGTCAGCGTCGGGGCCAACGACGTGCTGACCATGTACACCTACAACGGCGACGCGAACCTGGACGGTCAGATCAACGGTGACGACTACTTCCAGATCGACTCGGCCTTCCCCACCAACGGTCACGGCTGGTTCAACGGCGACTTCAATTACGACGGCGTCGTCAACGGCGACGACTACTTCATCATCGACTCCAACTTCCCCGCGCAGGGCCCCGCGTTCTTCGTGAGCGGTGGCCTCAGCGGCGTGGCGGCGGTGCCGGAGCCGGCGTCGATCGGTCTGATCGGCCTGGCGGCCAGCGCGCTTCTCGGCCGGCGGCGCCGCAGCCGGTAACGGTTGCACGATTTGCTCAACCCGGAGGGTGAGCCGTCCCCGCGCTGCGTCACAGGGGCGCGGGGACGGAGGTTTTACCGGCCGCCGGCGCGACGTGAGCGGCAGCGCGGGCGTGGCGCACGAGGGCGCAGAAGATCGCCCGCTGCTCGCGCATCTGCGGCAGATACTCGGGGTGCCACTGCACGCCGAGCACGAACGGCAGCGCCTCGTGCTCGATCGCCTGGACGATTGAGTTCCGGTCGCGCGCGGCGACACGCAGCCCGCGGCCGAGCTGCGCGATCGCCTGCCGGTGCAGCGCGTTCACGCGGCGGGGGTGGCGGCCGAGCACCTTCGCCAGCTTCGTCTCCGGCGGGACGATGATTCGCTTGCGCGGGAGGATGGTGCGCACTTCCGGGTCCTCGACGTAGAAGCCTTTCAAGCTCTGATAGAGCGAGCCGCCGAAGTGGACGTTGATGAGCTGACACCCGCGGCAGATGCCGAGAATCGGCAGGCGGCGCAGCACCGCGGCGTGGATCAATCGCATTTCGAGCGCATCCCGCAGCGGATCGCGCCCGCCATGGCGCGGACCGGGGCGCGCGGTGGCGGCGGCAAACTTTCGGATCAGCCACGTGAGCGGGAAGAGGACCAGGTTGAGCAGCCACGGCCCCGCCGCCTGCGCGGGACGCCGGGCCTCGGTGATGTGGAGCAACTCCCGGCCGTATAATTTCGGATCGACGTCCGCCCCGCCGCCGACGATCAGGCCCTCTAATCTTGCGATGTCGCACCGGTGCGCCGGCGTGATGTGGACGGCGCGTCCGCCGGCGAGATAGACGGCCAAGCGCGTGAAGATCCACGCCGCCGCGCCCCCGCAATCCGGTCCGGTGACGCCGATGATGGGCCGGCGGCTGTGGCGCATCAGGAGGCCTTGAGGTACGACTCCAGGAGATCCGGCCACGGATCGACCAGCGGCTTGAGCGCCCGCTCCTGCGCGTCGAGATACGCGCGGCACATTTCCGCCAGGCGATCGCGATCCCACGCGAGCCGCTCGACCGCCACCCACAGCTTCCACTCCCGCGCCAGCGTCCAGTGTTCCTCGTCGATCATGCAGTTGGGCAGGCGATAGTGAAAGGCGGGCCGCGGCTTGACAAGATGCCGGTCGCTGACGTGCGCGAGCACGCGATGCGCGTCCAGATGAGCGAGCACCGGCAGCATGTCGAGCGCGCGGTTTCGCGTGGCGTTGTAGCGGAGGTAATCGTCGATCAGCCGATCGCGCGATGCCGGATACGCCGGGCCGAGGATCAACCGCGCGTACTCGTCGGGAAACGGATCGACGTAAGGCGTGATGCGGCGCGAGACGTCGATCTGCGCGCGGTCCTTCAACCAGGGATAGAGCAGCACGAAGGCGCGCAGCACATCCCGCAGCATCGCCGGATCGTCCGACGGGATCTCCGGGTTAATGTGCATGCCGAACGCGTACAGAAAAGACGCCCGCGTCCCCTTGGCGCTGGCATCGTGCAGTCGTCGGCGAAGCTCGTCGAGCGGATCGAGCCTGGTGATCTCGATCGCGGGCGCGCCGATCTCGATCGGGACGATGGTGGAGAATGTGCCGAGCAGCGCGTGCTCGAGCCAGCGGAGATCGAGGTGATTCGGGTCGATGCCGACGGCGCGGAGCGGCTGCTCGTAGGTCTTGTCTTTCAACAGCGTCGCATCGATCTCGACGCAAAACGTGCCGAGGTCGGTCTCGACCGTGCGCTGGAACGTGCTGAGAACCGTCTCTCGTCCACCGAAGACGTCGCGCACGATTCGCGCGGACTGCTCGATGCTCACGCCCGCGTATTCGAGCTCGAAGCCCGCGCGGCGGACCTTGCCCGCGGCGTTGTACACCTCCGGGGGAAGCTCATAGCGGGAGGCGGGGGAAGACGAATCAGACCTCCGTGAAGGTACCGAATCCATGTGTTCCCATCTAACGGGAAGATGACGGAGAGGCAGCGCGGAAAAACCGGCCGTGCGGCGGCGTGAACGAGCGGCGTTTGCCATGGCATTTGTGCCCGCTACAATCCCGCGTCTCGCGTGCCGAAGAAAAACGGGCACGTCATGCGGCCGAGTACCCAAGTGGACTAAGGGGACGGATTGCAAATCCGTTATTCGTGGGTTCGAATCCCACCTCGGCCTCTTTCCCCGCATACCGGTACGACGCGGATCACTTCGGCTTCACCGCGTACACCTTCACGCTCGCCGCATACTGGTTGACGTCGTATCGCTTCAGCAGGTCCTTCAGCCGATCGTGCAGCGCTTGATCCTCGTGCGGCGCTTCGCTGCCGCAGCACGACGGAGCTTTGGCGATCGGCAGCGACGACGACTGGACTGGCGGCGAGCAGCAGCCGGACTGGTTTTCCACCTTCGCGTAGGCGTTGAGGTCCGCCCCGCTGTCGATCACCTGCACGTGCTCGAAGCCGGCGTCGAGCAACTGGCGCGGGTAGTCGTCGATGAGGATGGCGCCGGCGATGCAGCCGACGTAGGCCATGATGTCGCCCGCGAGGGGCGGCGGGAGCGGCTGCTTGAGCGCGATGTCGCTGACGGCGAGCCGGCCCCCGGGCTTGAGCACGCGCGCGATCTCGCGGAAGACCGCCGGCTTGTCCGGCGCGAGGTTGATCACGCAATTGCTGATCACCACGTCCGCCGACGCGCCCGGCAACGGCAGCTTGTCGATCGTCGCGAGGTGAAACTCGACGTTCGCCGGCGGCGGATTGCCGCGCGCGGCGTTGCGCCGAGCGAGCTCGATCATCTGCGGGGTCATGTCGATGCCGATCGCTTTTCCGGTCGCGCCGACCTTCTGCGCGGCGAGAAAGACATCGAGCCCTCCGCCGCAACCCAGGTCCACAACCACCTCGCCCGGCCGCAGGCTCGCGAAGGCGGTGGGATTCCCGCAGGAGAGGCCCATGTTCGCCTCGGCGGGGATGGAGCTCAGCTCCGCATCGCTGTAGCCGAAGGCCTCGGCGACGGCGCGCACGCCGTCGTGTTCGGACGACAGGCCGCTGCTCGCGACCGAGCCGTACTTGGATCGGACGGCCCGGGTGATGAATTCAGACATGATTCGTCCCTTCTTTCGTGGTGAGTGAATCGGGCAATTGCTCGATGAACCTGCGGATCTGATCGCGCACGCGTCGGTAGTGCGTCATCGGCTCGGCGTCGGCGCCGGCGCACTTCGCCAGCGCCGGCGGGTCGTCG
>JAICJJ010000532.1 GCA_025928535.1 Thermomicrobiales bacterium | reverse complement strand
GTCCGCCATTCCGGATCGGACTGGTGCAAGAAGCATGGCGCCCCGACCCGGACGAGCACGAAGCGGCGCTCGCCGCCGGGGTCCGCGAGGCCGTCGCCGCCGGCGCCCGCGTCGTCTGCCTGCAGGAATTGACCCTCTCGCCCTATTTCGCGATCACGCCGGACGCGAACGAAGCGGCGTGGGCGCGCGCCGAGGCGATTCCCGACGGCCCGACGACCCAGTTCGCGGCGCGGCTGGCGGCCGAGACGGGAGCCTGGATGCACGCCTCGCTCTACGAACGGGCGGACGACGGCGGGCTCGGCTACAACACCGCGATCTGCGTCGCTCCGGACGGCGCCGTCCTGGCGCGCACCCGCAAGACGCACATCCCCGCCTTTCCCGGCTATCACGAAGACCGCTACTTCCGGCCGGGCGACAGCGGGTTTCCGGCGATCCCGCTCGGGCCAGCGCGGTTCGGCTTTCCGACCTGCTGGGATCAGTGGTTTCCCGAGGTGGCGCGGGCCTACGCGCTGGCCGGCGCCGACGTGCTCGTCTTTCCGACCGCCATCGGCTCGGAGCCGGACCGGCCGGAGTTCGACACCCGGCCGATCTGGGAGCATGTCATCACCGCCAACGGCGTGATGAACGCGACCTTCATGGTCGTCGTCAACCGGATCGGCGACGAAGGGCCGCTGCGTTTCTACGGCTCCTCCTTCATCTCCGATCCCTACGGCCGGGTGCTGCTGCGCGCCCCGCGCGACGAGCCGGCCGTCCTCGTCGCCGATCTCGACCTCGATCAACGGCGTGATTGGCTCGGCTTCGGCTTCTTCGCGACCCGCCGCCCCGAGGTCTACGGCGCCTTGACCGACGACGCGGCCCCGAAATGAGGGGAGCGGCGTGCGGCGAGTAAAAGCCATCTCGCCGCACGCCTTCGTCCTACGCCTTTCGTCCCAGCGCGTACCAGTCGAACGTGCCGACGTAGACCGGGTTGAAGACGAAGCCGGCGATGTCCTTGCGCAAGACCGTCACCCATTGCGGCTGGATGTAGTAGATCGCCGGCGGATCGTCGCGCGAGAGGATTTGCTGCGTCTCGGCCATCGCCTGCTGATAGGCGGCGGGATCGACGGCGTCCCGCGCCTGCTGCATCAACTGGTCGATCTTCGGGTTGCAGTAGTACCCGGCGTTCGTGCCGAGCGAGCCGGCCGCGTCGCACAAGACCTGCGCCTGGAGGTGGTCCCAGGCGTCGTTGTACGACGGCCACCAGCCCCATGGCATCACGTTCGGTTGTTCTTCCGGATCGACGTCGCGGAAGAGGATCGAGGTGAAGGTGGCATAGTCGACCTGCTGGATCGTGAGTTCGATCCCGATCTGCGCCAGGTTCGCCTGGAAGAGTTGCATCGCCGCCGCCATCGCCACGGCGTCGGACTGCATCATCAGCGTCAACTCGGTTCCCGGGGCGACGCCGGCTTGCGCGAAAAGTTCTTTCGCCTTGGCGAGGTCGGTCGGATAGACGAATGTTCCCGGCGCGAACCCCCGGCACAACTCCGCGACCGGCCCGACCGCGCGTTTGCCGAACCCCTTGTAGACGCCGTTGATGACCTCGTCGTAGGGAAAGGCGTAGCACATCGCCTGCCGCGCGGCCGGCGATTTCAGCGGACCGGCGGCCGTCAGGATGACGTAGTTGACCTGGTTGCTGTACTGGCGATCGATCGTGAGGTCGGGGTTCGCGGCCGACGCTTCCGCCGCTTCCGGCGTCAGGTTGTCGACGATGTCGACTTCTCCCCGCTCGATCAACTGGCGTTGCGTCACCGGCTCGGGCACGACCCGGACCGCGATTCGATCGATGTGATCGCCCGCCCAGCCGCGCCAGTAGCCGTCGTTTCGTTCCATGGTCAGGAGTTGGTCCGGCTCGAATTGGGTGATCCGGTAGGGGCCGGTTCCCATCCCTTCGGCGTTGAGTTGGGCCCAGGCATGCCCCCAGTCGCCATCGACCTCGTGCGTTTTCGCCAGTTTGGCGTTGACGATCTGGCCGCCGTATTGCGACGAGATGACTGCCTCGAAGAGCGGTTGCGGCCGCCCCAGATCGAAGACGACCGTCGTTGGATCGGGCGCGGCGATCTGCGCCGGGTCGGTGAAGAAGCGCTGAAATTCGACCACCGGGGCAAGTTCGAGGGTCAACAGCCGCTCGAACGACGCGCGAACGGCGGCGGCGTCGCATGGCGATCCGTCCTGGAAGGCGATCCCGTCCCGGAGATGGAACGTCCAGACGCTCTTGTCGGCGTTCGCTTCCCACGATTCGGCGATCAGCCCTTCGTAGGCGTCGGTTTGATCGCCCTTGAGCGCGATCAACTGCTCGTACGCGCCGCGGATCGCCAGCGCCGAGCGGTCTTCGACGGCCGAGTGCGGGTCGAGATCGACCGGAGACCCGTACGAGGCATACGTCAGCGTAGCGCCGCCGGCTGGCGCGCGGCGAGCGGTGGCGCGGACGGCGGCCGGCG
>JAICJJ010000203.1 GCA_025928535.1 Thermomicrobiales bacterium | reverse complement strand
GGCGGGGCGACGAGCGGGCGCGGTGGCGGCGCGGCGGCGACCGGGAGAGGCTTGGGGGAAGCGGCTCGGCCGGCGGGCATTCCGGTCGGACCCGGCACGGGCGACAACATGGCGGCCGCGCTCGGGGTGGGCGCGACGACCGGCGAGATCGTCGTCAGCCTCGGCACGAGCGGCGTCGCCTTCGCCGTGACCGGCTTTCCGACCGCCGACGAAACGGGCGAAGTCGCCGGCTTCGCCGACGCCGCCGGGCGGTTTCTCCCGCTGGCCTGCATGCTCAACTGCACCCGCGTGGTCGACACCATCGCAGCGATGCTTGGCATCGACCGCCTCGCCGCGCTCGACCGGGCGGCGGAAACCGCGCCCGGCGCTCACGGCTTGCTGCTGATGCCCTACTTCGGCGGCGAGCGGACGCCGAATTTGCCCGACGCGACCGGCAGCCTCGCCGGCATGACCCCCCTGAACCTGACGCCCGACCTGCTGGTGCGCGCCGCCGTCGATGGCGTCGCGGCCGGGATCGCCTATTGCCTCGAAGCGCTCGGGCGCCTCGGCATCGCCGCGCCGGGGTTGACGCTCGTCGGCGGCGGCAGCCAGCACGCCGCCTGGCGGCAGGCGATCGCCGACGCGACCGGATTGCCGGTGACGGTGCGGGGCGGCGGCGAGCATGCCGCCCGCGGCGCCGCGATGCAGGCGGCGGTCGCACTTGGCAAGCCGCTCCTCGAAATCGTGCAGGATTGGCGGCCGCCGGTGGTCGCCGAAGCGGCTCCGCGTCCCGGCATGCAGCTGGCGTTCGCGCTCGACGAACGCCGGCGGATCATCGCACACGAGCGGGCGGCCAGCCATGGTTGACCACGGCCCTCAATGTCGGTGGCGTTCGGTGGAGAGGACGCGGCGCGGCGCTTCGCCGAACGCGGCCAGTTTGTGGCTCAGGTCGATCGTCTGACCGTACGCCTCGCGAAAGATGGCGTAGAGTTCGGCGTAGCGTGCGTGCCGCGCCCGGTTCGGCGTCAGCGGCGGACCGTAGGCGGCCCAGTCCCGCGCCGTTTCGACCGCGTCGCGTCCCGTCGTCGCGGCGATCGCCAGAATGGCCGCGCCCATCGCCGCCTGATCCGCCGTCGCCAGCGCCACGACGGGGAGGCCGAAAATGTCGGCGACGATCTGCCGCCAGAGCGGGCTTCGGGCGCCGCCGCCCGCCATCACGATCCGCTCCGGCGCGGCGCCTCCTTCGCGTAACGCCGCGAACGCGTCGAGGCAGGCGAAGATCGCGCCTTCCATGACCGCGCGCACGAGGTCGCCCCGGTCGTGGTGGGCGCCGAGCCCGAGAAAGACGCCCCGGGCGCGAGCGTCCATGTGCGGCGACCGTTCGCCGACGAGATAAGGCAGGAAAAGGACACCGCGCGCGCCGGGTTGCGACTCGGCCGCCCAGGCGGACATCCGTTCGTAGGCGTCGGGGCCGGACAGACCGAGCAATTCGTCGCGCAGCCAGCGCATCGCCATGCCGGCGACGAGGGTCGCGCCCATCTGGTTCCAGCCGGGGTGACCAGCGCCCGGTTCGAGCGCGGAAGCGAACGTGTGGCTACGGCCAAGCGGATCGGGATGGACGCCGAGCGCCGGGATCATCACCTGCGCCCCAGTGCTGATCGACAGCAGCATCGTCGCCGGATCGACGATGCCCGCGCCGAGCATGCCGCTCGGGGCGTCGCCGGAGCCGACCGCGACCGGAATGCCGGCCGGCAGCCCGAACTCCGCGGCGGCGTCGGGCCGCAGCGCGCCGGCGAGCGACGCGGACGGCCGCACCGGCGGCAATTTCGCCGGCTCGACGCCGACCGCGCCGAGCAAGTCCGGCGACCAGTTGCGCCAGCGCGCGTCGAACAGGAGCGTGCCGCTGCCATCGCCCGGATCGGTCATGATCTCGCCAGTCAGGCGGCGGCGCAATTCGTCTTTCGGCAGCAAGACGCGTTTCGTCCGCCACCAGACCGACGAGCGCTCTTCCTTGACCCAGGCGACGGTGGCCGCCTGAAAGCCGGCGGCGAGCGGGCTGCCGGCGATGTCGATCAATCGTTCGGCGCCGATTTCCCGCGTCAGGCGCTCGACTTGCGCTTGCGAGCGGCCGTCGGCCCAGATGATTGCCGGCGCGAGCGGCCGTTCCCGCTCGTCGAGCAAGACCGTGCCATGCATCTGCCCCGAAACGCCGATGGCAGCGACGCGGGCATTCGCGCCGGCCCAGCCGAGCGCCTGCCGGACAGCGTCGATGGTCGCCGTCCACCACATCACCGGGTCTTGCTCGGCCCAGCCCGGCTGCGGCCGGTTGACCGGGTATTCGGCCGAACCGGCAGCGCGGACCTGGCCCGCGGCATCGACGATGAGCGCCTTGACCGCCGACGTGCCGAGATCGATGCCCAGATAGAGTTGAGTCATGGTTGTTCGCTCTGCAGATCGACAACAGCGTGGCTGAGTGGCGCGACCGCGGGGTAGAGCCGCCGGTAGACCTCGGTGAAGATCGCTTCGTACCTGGCCGCGTCGGCCGAATCCGGCGCGACCGGCGTCCGTTCGTAGCGGAGCCCGGCGAGCGCGGTTTCGACATTCGGATAGACCCCGGCGCCGAGCCCGGCGAGCAGGGCCGCGCCGAGGGCGGTCGCTTCGTCCGCGCCCAGCACCAGATGCGTCCGGTTCATGACCGACGCCTTGATCCGCATCAGCAATTCGTTGCGAGAGCCGCCGCCGATCGCGAAGATTTCGGCCGGCGGCGCGACGCCCGGATAGAGCAGCAGATCCTGGAGGGAATTGCGCGATTCCATCGCGATCCCTTCCAGCACGGCGCGGACCAGCGCTCCCCGCCGGACGTCAGTCGAAAGGCCGACGAACGCCCCACGCGAACGCGGGTCGTCGTAGGGCGGGTTGGCGAGCCGCAAATGCGGCAGAAAGACGACGCCGAGGCTGCCGGCCGGCGTGGCGGCCGCTTCCGCCAGCAATGCGTCATACGACGGCGGCGGGCCGGCGACCGGCGCGACCGCGTCGCGAATCCAGGAAACGCTCGCCCCGGAGGTGTATTGCCCGGCGAAGACGTAGGTTCGGCCGCCGACGACATGCGCCCCCTGGGTGAAGCCGTGCCGCCCGACCGCCGGATCGGAGAGCGGCGTGTCGAGCGGAAGAAAGACCGCTTCGGCGGTGCCGAGCGAATTGAGCATCACCCCGGGAGCGATCGCGCCGCCGGCCAGCGCGCCACAGACGTGATCATGGCCGCCCGCGGCGACGATCGCCGTCCCCGGCAGCCCGGTCGTTTCGGCGGCGGCGCGCGTCACGTGGCCAAGCGGCGAGCCGCCGGAGACGATCGGCGCCAGGATCGCCGGATCGATCCCCGCTTCGCGGAGAATCGCGTCGTCCCATTCCAGCCGGTGCAGATCGAACGCCAGCGTGCGCGACGCGAGCGAACGGTCGGTGGCGGCCACGCCGGACAGGCGAAACGCGATGTAGTCGGCGACGTGCAGCCAGCGCGCGGTCCGCGCCCAGACGTCCGGCGCGTTTTCCTTCCACCAGAGCATCTTGTTGAGCGAAAAGATCGGCTGCAGCGACAACCCGGTTGTCGCGAAAAGGCGGTCGCGACCGATGACGCGGTCGAGCCATTCGGCTTGGGGCCGGGTCCGGTTGTCGAACCAGGCGATGATCTCGCCGATCGGCTCCCCGCGACAATCGAGCGGCACGCCCGCTTCGCCCATGCTCGCGACCGCGACGCCGGCCACGCGTCGCGGGTCATCGACCTGGCCGAGCGCATCGCGCAAGACGGCGACGACGCTCTGCCAGAGCCCTTCGGCGGTGTAGTACGCCCGGCCCGGTTGCGGATAGGTCGTCGGGGTCGGCGTCGTCGCGATCGCGAGCGCCCGCCCGTCCGGTTCGTAGACGACCGCCTTGACGCTGGTGGTTCCGACATCGAGCCCGACGAGGAGAGGATTCGACTCCGTCATCATGCTCCCACGCGCTGAATCGGACGCTGTGCGAACGCCCGAGCGCCCCCTTTACGTTTGGCCGATCGAATGGTGACGCCCCCGCGCCAATGTTGCCATGATGCGATAGCATACCGAGGTCGCAGTCGTCAGCGCGAACTCGCGGACGGGCAGTGCGGCGCAGCCGTGGCGATCTTGGAGGTGGAGCGATGTCGTTCGAGTCGCATGACCGCCGGATGCGGGACCTGGTGGATGGTCTGGCGAGCGGAAGATTGACACGGCGCGAGGCGCTGCTCAAAGCGGCTGCCCTCGGCCTCTCGGCCAGTTTTGTCCGCCGCCTGGCGCAAGACGTGGCGGCTCAGGAGTCGCTGCTCGATTCCGATCCTGCCGCCAAGTACGAAGGTCCGGTCACCAAGGAGCGCGTCGCCTACCTCAAGACCAATCCATACAAAGGCGTCACCATCAACGTCATGGCCCTCAAGGCGACGGTCGGCGACGCGGTCCAGTACCACGCGCCGCGCTGGGAGGAAGAGACCGGGGCGCATGTCAACGTCGCCGAAGTCCCGATCGAAACCCTCCACCAGCAAATCTTCACTGACCTGAGTTCGGGCCTGAATCGGTATGACGCCTACCAGACCGGCGCCTGGTTCTACGGCGACTTCTTCGTGCCCGAGACCCCGTATATCGTCCCGATCACCGATTTTCTGAAGGATCCCCGATATCCCTACTGGGATCCGAGCCAGGTCATCCCATCAATGGCCCAGCTCTATACCTGGGGCGGCGAGTGGTACGGCGTCCTCTTCGACGCGGACCAGCAGATCCTTTATTACCGGGACGACATCTTCAACAACAAGGACATCCAGAAGAAATTCGAAGACAAGATGGGCAGCGCGTTTCCCAACCCGCCCAAGACCATGAAGGAGATGCACGACGTCGCCGACTTCTTCACCGGTTGGGACTGGAACGGCGACGGGCAGAACGACTGGGGAATCGCGCTCCACGCGAAGGTCAACGAGCAGGGCTTCTTCCACTTCCTGACCCTGGCCGCGCCGTACGTGATTTCCAAGGACAACAACTTCTTCTGGTTCAATCCTGACACGATGGAGCCCCTGATCAATTCCGACGGGCACGTGCTCGCCCTCGAGGACTACGCCAAGTTCGTCAAGGACGGTCCGTCGGCGATGTTGGCCTGGACGCTCGGCGAGGGCTGGAACCTCTTCCTCGCTGGGAATTCGGTGATGGAGCCGACCTGGGGCGACTTGCCCACGCTGGCGCAAGACCCGAAATCGTCGAAGGTTCAGGGAAAGGTCGGAGCGGCGCCGATTCCTGGAACGACCCAGGCCTACAACCCCATCACCAAGAAGTCGACCGACTACGATCTCAACCAGGTGGCCAACGTCAACGGCGGCAGTTGGCACGGCGTGATCTCGCGGGCCTCCAAGAACAATGAAGCGACCTACGACTTCCTGGCCTTTATGGCAAACCAGAAAAACGAGTTCTACAACATCACGCACGGCACGACGGGCGTGCAGCCTGGCGTCAAATACGCCTTCCTCCCGCCCTACGGCACCGCCACCGTCCAGGACTACGTCGAACAGGGCTGGAACGCCCATGACGTGACCGCGTTCACGAACGCCTACTACGAGGGTCTTGTCAGCCCGCTGCAGGAGAGCTACTTGCGGATTCCGGGAACGGCCGAGTATTGGCACGAACTCGACGTCCGCGTCTCGGCCGTCCTGGCCGGTCAGACTCAGGCAAAGGCAGCCCTCGACGATCTCTACCAGGCCTGGCTGAAGATCACCGACCGCTACGGCAAGGACAAGCAGCTCAAGATCTACCAGGACTCCATCGGCTACAAGAAGTAGCCCCGGAAGCCCGTTCGCCCCGGCGAGGAGCGCCGTCTCACTCCGCTCCTCGCCGAGCCCGTCGGCGTTCGTCTTTTC
>JAICJJ010000001.1 GCA_025928535.1 Thermomicrobiales bacterium | reverse complement strand
CTCGACGTGCGCGGTGTTGATGGTGATCCCGCGCTCCTTCTCCTCCGGGGCGCTGTCGATGGACTCGTAGCTCATCGCCTTCGCGCCGCCGCGCTTCGCCAGAACGCTCGTGATCGCCGCCGTCAGACTCGTCTTGCCGTGGTCGACGTGCCCGATCGTCCCCACGTTCACATGCGGCTTCGTCCGCGCAAACTTCTGCTTCGCCACCGAATTCTCCCTTTTCGATTACACCGGTTCGCCACGTTCTCGCGACGGCGTCCCGCCCCGGGACTCATCGCCGTTCTGCGCCGCCGGCGAGAGTCGGACACAGAAGAAGAGGCTCACGAGCGAGCCTCTCACCCCGATCCGCGCTGGAGCCCACACCCGGACTTGAACCGGGGACCTCATTCTTACCAAGAATGTGCTCTACCAACTGAGCTATGTGGGCCCGTTCCCATGACCGTAACGCCGGCTTGGCGGGTGGAGGTGGGCAGGGGCGGATTCGAACCACCGTAGCTTTCGCACCTGATTTACAGTCAGGCCCATTTAACCACTCTGGCACCTGCCCGAGGCGCCACCCGCGCATGCCCAACGGTCACTTCGCCGTCGAGAAGCGACGACGAGTATAGCCGCCCCATTCAATCGGCGCCAATGCCCGCGGCGGACAATTCGGCGCGACCGCCAGTCCCGATTTTGGCGCCGGCGACGCTGACCCCGTGCGCCTGTCTTGCGGACAATCGGCTCTGGCCGTAGGATGCCGGTCGGAGGGACCGCGCAAGCGAACAACCGAAGGCAATCGGCGCCGGGCCGGATCGTCGGCCGAACGCATGAGGTGGGGAAGATGACCGTGCGACGACTGCTGCGATTCGGCGGCGCCTGGCTTGTCATCGGCGGCGTCGGGTTGCTTGGCTTGGCCGCTTGCGGCGAAACGACGCCGCCCACCCCAACCCCGGCGCCAACGACCGCAGCGCCGACCACCGCGCCCGCGGTCACCTCGCCCGTTTCAGCCAGCCCGGCGGCGTCGCCAGCGGCGCCCGCGTCGCCCGCCGCGGCTTCGCCGGTCGCCGCATCGCCGGTCGCCGCGTCGCCGGTCGCCGCGACGCCAGTCGCTGCCTCGCCGGTCGCGGCGGCGTCACCGCAAGCGACGCCGCTCCAGGCCGCGACGCCGTTGGCCAGTCCGCCGGCAGCCGCATCGCCAGCCGCCGTCGCATCGCCGCCCCCTGCGACCGTCGCTCCGGCTGCCACGCCGGCTGCGCCAACGACAGCGGCGAGCCCCGCGGCAACCACGGCGCCGACTTCCGCGGCGGTCGCTCCGACCAGCGCCGCCTTGCCGGCGCTGCTGCCCGCCGCCACGGTCGTGCCGACCGCGACGCCGGAACCGACGGCGACCCCGCAACCGACGGCGACCCCGCAACCAACGGCCACTTCTGAACCGACGGCAACCGCCACACCGGAGCCGACCGCGACGCCCGAGCCGACGGCAACCGCCACGCCGGAGCCAACGGCCACGGCGACCCCGGAGCCAACGGCAACCGCGACGCCGCAACCCACCGCAACCGCAACGCCCGCGCCGACCGCGACGCCGGCTCCGACGGCGACGCCGACGCCTCCACCCGCGCCGACTGCTGCGCCAGCGCCGACGAGCGCGCCGCTCCCGCCGCCGCCGACGCTCTAGCCTCGGTCGAGGCGACTTGCGTGGCACAATCGAACGCGGCGGGAGGACAATTCCCCGCCGCGTTCGCGTGTCGAGGGCTCCCAATGAGCGAAGATTTCCGACCTGCCGTGACCGTCGTCGAAGTGGGGCCGCGCGACGGATTGCAAAACGAAGCGGTCGCCGTTCCGCTCGACGCCAAGGTCGCCTTCGTCGATGCGCTCGCCGCCGCCGGCGTGGCGGCCGTCGAGGCGACCAGTTTCGTCAATCCGAAATTGGTGCCCCAACTGGCCGACGCGACCGACCTCATGCGGCGCATCGATCGTCGGCCGGGCGTCCGCTGCCTCGCGCTGGTTCCAAACGAACGCGGCTACGACCGGGCGCGGGAAGCAGGCGTCGACGCCATCGCGCTTTTCACGGCGGCGACGGATACGTTCGCGCAGGCCAACGTCGGCACGACGATCGACGGCACGTTCGAGCGCTTTGCGCCGGTCGCCGCTCGGGCCAGGACCGACAGCGTCTGGATGCGCGGCTATGTTTCGGTCGCGTTTCATTGCCCGTATGCCGGGCCGGTCGCGCCCGACGCCCTGCCGCCGATCGTCAGCCGACTCCTCGACCTCGGGTGCGACGAAATTTGTCTCGCCGACACCATCGGCCGCGCCGAACCGGGCGAGGTAAAACGCGCGCTCGACGCGGTCTTCTCCGTCTGCCCCGCCGAACGCCTCGCGCTCCATTTTCACGACACGTCCGGGAACGCGCTGGACAATGTCGATGCCGGGCTTGCCGCCGGCGTTCGCGTATTCGACGGCGCGGCCGGGGGCCTCGGTGGATGCCCGTTCGCGCCTGGCGCGCCCGGCAACCTCGCGACCGAATCGCTCGTCGCCCATCTCGCCCGCCATGGCTACCGGACCGGCGTCGATCGCGAGGCGCTCATGGCCGCCGTCGCGCCGATCCTGTCGCGGTTGCGCGGAGCATCGGCTTGACATGGTCGGCTACTGGATCGCGATGGCGATGCTGACGCTTGCGCTGATCGCGGTCGCGATCGTGCTCACCTCGGGCGATCAGTGAGTGCGACGCATCCCGGGTCCATCACGTCCGAACGTCCGCCACACGCAAGCGGCGCCGCGAGACGTGCGAAACTGTCGCGAACGCTACCGGAGGCGGATCGGTGGTGACCGATCCGATTGCGAATGCCATCAATCGACGTTTGCCGGTTCGACGGGAGGAACACGACTCATGGATGACCGCGCGCTCGAATTCTTGCAGCGCCTCCTCGATGCGCCAGGGCCATCCGGCTACGAGGAAGCGCCGGCTCGCGTCTGGCGCGCCGAGGCCGAATCGTTCGCCGATGAGGTGACGCTCGACGTCGCCGGCAATTCGTACGCGCTCGTCCGCGCCCGCAATTCGACGCCGGAAACGCCGGCGGTCATCTTCGCCGGCCACATCGACGAAATCGGCTTCGTCATCACCCACATCGATCCCGAAGGCTACCTCTGGTTCGATCCGATCGGCGGCTGGGACGCGCCGGTGGCGGTCGGACAGCGCATCCGAATCGCGGGCCGCAACGGCGACGTCATCGGCGTCGTCGGCAAGAAAGCGATCCACATCATTCCGCCCGAGGAACGGGACAAGCCGGTCAAGTTGAACGACCTCTGGATCGACATCGGCGCCGGCTCCCGCGCCGACGCGAAGGAACTGGTCGATGTCGGCGATCCCGCCGTGATCGACGCCCGCTTCGTCCGTCTTGCCGGCGATCGCTGCGCGGCGCGCAGCATGGACAACCGCGTCGGCGCGTTCGTCGCGCTCGAAGCGGCGCGCCTGTTCGCCGACAAGCGCGGCGATGTCGACGTCTACGCCGTCGCCACCACGCGCGAAGAAATCTCGTTCGCCGGCGCGATGACCGCGGCGTATCGCACCCGGCCGCTCGCCGCGGTCGCGATCGACGTCACCCACGCCACCGACTATCCCGGCGCCGACAAGAAGCGCGACGACGAGGTCTCGCTCGGCGGCGGCCCCGTGCTGAGCCGCGGCGCGGCGGTCAATCCGAAAGTATTCGAGGCGCTGCGCGACGCGGCCGCCCGGCTCGACATCGCCTGCCCGATTCAAGCCTCCGGCCGGCACACCGGCACCGACGCCGATCCGATGAGCGCGGCCGGCCCCGGCACGGCGGCCGGGCTGATTTCGCTGCCGAACCGCTACATGCACTCGCCGAACGAAACGGTCAGCCTCAGCGATCTGGAACAGGCTTCCCGCGTGCTCGCCGAATTCGCCCATTCGGTTCGTCCGGACGCCGACTTCCGGCCTACTTGACGGGGGCGTGGCGCGCCGGCGCCGGGGTATGCGCCGGCGGACCGGCACGCGTCTTGCGACGGCCATGCGCAATGCTGCAGTTGGGGGCTATCGACGGGTCTGATCGATCGTGCTGACCGTGACGCTACGCTGGGCGACCAAATCGGCGGCGCGCAGCACTGGCGTGCGCACCGCTGATTGCGATCCTCCGGAGCGCGCTGGCGCGTTCCCCCGAATCGGGGAGCCGAGCGTCGCAAGCCTGACCGCCGTTCTCATGCGGTGGCCGTGGTGAGCGCGCCGGTCATCCTCGTCGCCGATGACGAACCCGACGTGCGCTCGCTGATCCTCGCGTTGCTCGAAGACGAGGGATACCGGGTCGTCGTCGCGGCGAACGGGCGCGCGGCGATCGAGGCCGTCGAGCGGGGGCAGCCCGACCTGATCCTGATGGACATCATGATGCCGCTGATGGACGGGCGGGAAGCGGTTCGGCGCCTGCGGGCAAGGCCGGAATTGGCGACGATCCCGATCGTGCTGATGAGCGCCGTCACCGCCGATGCGTTGCAGCCCGGCGTGCAGGCGTTCGTCGCCAAGCCGTTCGATCTCGACTACCTGCTCTGGACAATCGACCACCTGCTCGAAGAATCGGATCCGGCCGCCGGTTGACCGGCCGCCGATCAGAGCCGGGCGACGACGCGCCCGTCGCGCCCGAGCACGACAGTGTCGCCGTTCTTTCGGCAAAACGTGACGTCGCCGCTCATCCCGGCGCGAATCGCGACCACCCCCGTCACGATGACCGTTGCGGCGCCCGCGACCAGATCGACCCGTCCGATCCACGGCCACAAGGTGACGAGCGTTTGCGCCCGCCCCTGCCGATCCGGCAGGATGAGTTGGTGGACCTCCCGTCCGGGAACCGACAACGGCAATCGCTCGGGCACGACGCCAAGCGTTTCGGCGATGAGCGTGACGCCGCTTCGGTCGAATGCCGCGTGCCGTTCTCCCGTCGGTCCCAGTGCGGCGTCCGATCGCTGGCGCTCGCTCATCGGCGCTCGCCGTCGCAATCGAGCATCGAAGCATGCTGCGCCGGACGACGGCGACATCCCGGTATACTCCCGCCATCGCCACGATCGCGGCGCTCGAGGCGAGCCGGACCACAGCCCCGGCGTCGTGCGTTCGTGCGTCCGCGCCGATCACATTCCATTGTGGGAGCATCCATGTCCGATTCCCCCGCTCACGCCGCGCCGGCGCATGTCGGCCCGGCCGCCGTGGACGACGGCATCGACCAGACCTGGGCCGGCGCCGACGTCACGATCGAAGACGTCCGGGCGGCCGCGACCCGGATTGCGCCGTACATCCATCGCACCCCGCTGCTCTCCTGCGCTACGCTCAACCGGCTGACGTCGACCCGGCTCGCGCTCAAGGCGGAAAATCTGCAACGGACCGGCTCCTTCAAGGCGCGGGGCGCCTTGAACGCCGTCTTGCAATTGTCGCCGGAGCAACGCGAGCGCGGCGTCATCACGCTCTCGGCCGGCAACCACGGCCAGGGACTCGCCTTCGCCGCCCAACTGGCCGGCGTCCGCTGCGTCGTGTTCATGCCCGAAACGGCCGTCCCGACCAAGGTCGCCGCCATTCGCGGCTACGGCGCGGAAACCCGATTCACGCCGTCGATGGAAACGGTGTTCGAAGCGATGGACGCCTATCGGCAAGCCCATGGCCTCTACTTCGTCCATCCGTTCGGCGATCCGGCGATCATCGCCGGTCAGGGAACTGTCGGGCTCGAGATTCTGGACGAGCAACCCGAGACGGAAGAAATCGTCGTCGCGGTTGGCGGCGGCGGTTTGCTGTCGGGAATCGCCGTCGCGGTCAAGGCGATCCGCCCGGAAACCCGCATCGTCGGCGTCGAACCGACCGGCGCGCCGACGGTGACCCGCAGCCTCGCCGCCGGGCGGCCGGTTCGCCTCGACCATATCGATACGGTCGCCGACGGCCTCACGGCGCCATTCGGCGCGCCGCTCTCGCAGCGGCTGATCGAACGGCACGTCGACGATGTCGTGCTGGTCACCGACGACGAAATCGTCGAAGCGCTGCGACTCGTGCTGGACCGCACGAAATTGCTGGTCGAGCCGGCCGGCGCGGCGGCGGTGGCCGGGCTTCTCGCCGGCAAGGTCGGCGCGCCCACCGGCGCGTTGACCGTCGCCGTCCTGAGCGGCGGCAATATCGACCGCGACGGCTTGAAGCGGCTCTTGTGACGATCCAGCGGCAGCCACTCGCGCCAACTGGGCGTCGCGCCGACGCCCCTGAAAGGTCATCGGTATGAACGGTCGCTGGCGAGTCATCATGCTGATCGCGATCTTGGCCGCCCTCGGCCTGGGCGTGTTCGGCGTCGGCGGCTTCGTCCTGGCCGACGACGGCTCGGCGTTGCATACCGCCGTCGTCGGCGTGTCGAGCGAAACCCTGATCGCCGCCAGCCCCGCCACCGTCGCTTCGCCGGAAATGGCGCTGGTCCGCGTGATGATCGCGCCGGGCGCCGCAATTCCCGAACATGAACATACCGGCACCCAGATCGCGTCGATCATTTCGGGCGAATTGACCTACACCGTGCGGAGCGGCGAAGTCGATCTGTATCGCTACGGCACGGAACCGGCGACCAACGGAATGGAACGGCTCGGACCGGGCGACACGGTCGTCCTGCGCAGCGGCGACGCGATCGTCGAACACCCCAGCTCGTTCCATCAGGCGGTCAACAAGGGATCGGACCCGGTGCTCCTCTTCTCGTCCATCCTTTTTCCCGCGAACGGCAAGCCGACCATCTACGGCACGCCTCCCGCCACGCCGGCCGCTTGACCGCCGGCTCTGACACAGCAACGACACGCATGACCGCTCACATGACTTCAGCCAACATGGTTCCAGAGCGACAAACAATCGAGCCGACGCCGGCCCCGCCGGATTCCGCGTTCGGCGTCTATCTCCACATCCCGTTTTGCGCCCACGTCTGCCCCTACTGCGACTTCAACACCTACAGTGGGCAGGACAATCTGATCCCTCGTTATGTCGATGCGCTTGCCGCCGAAATCGAACGATACGGTCCGTTCGTCGCGGACCGACGCGCCGCGACGATCTTTTTCGGCGGGGGCACGCCGTCGCTCTTGCCGGCAGACTCGGCCAAGCGCCTCATCGCCGCCTGCCGGCAGGCTTTTGCGCTCGACGCCGACGCCGAGGTGACGCTGGAAGCCAATCCGAACGGGCTCGACTCGACCTATCTCGAAGCGCTCCTCGCTGCCGGCGTCAATCGGCTCAGCATCGGCGCCCAGACGTTGCACCGCCGCGGATTGCGGACGCTTGGCCGGCTCCATGAAGCGACCGACGTGGCTGCCGCGCTGCGCGCTGCGCGGTCGGCCGGCTTCGCCAACGTCAGTCTCGATTTCATCTTTGGCTGGCCAGGGCAGCAGACCGATGACTGGCGGGCCGATCTCGACCGAACGCTCGGCGGCGATCTCGGCGCGACGCCGGACCATCTGTCGCTCTATTCCCTGATCGTCGAGCCGGGCACGCCGATGGCCGACGCGGTCGCGCGAGGCATCCTGACGCCGGTCGACGACGACGGGGCCGCCGATCTCTACGAACTCGCGATCGACCGCCTCGCCGCGGCCAGCTGGGACCATTACGAAGTCGCCAACTGGGCCCGGACCCCCGCGCTCGCCTCGCGCCACAACGCGATCTACTGGCGCAATGGCGATTACCTCGGCCTCGGCGCGGGCGGGCACGGCCATCTCGCCGGCCGACGCTGGATGAACCACCCCGCCCCTCTGGCCTACTGCAAGGCGGTCGAATCAGGGCGGACGGCCATCTCGAACGAAGAATCGATCGACGCCGCGACGGCGATGGGCGAGACGATGATGCTCGGCTTGCGTCTGCTCGACACGGGCGTCGATGACGCGGCGTTTCGCGTCCGGCACGGCGGGTCGCTCGACGCCGTCTTCGGCGCTCAACTCGACGAACTCGCCTCGCTCGGCTTGCTGGTGCGCGCGGCTGGACGCGTGCGCCTGAGCCGTCGGGGATTGATGCTGGCGAATGACGTCGCCGCCCGGTTTTTGCCGTGAACGCGGCGACCAGCCAGGCGACCGCGTCGCGCGCGTTGGCCGACTATCGCGTCGCGGAGGCGCGAACTTTGGCCCTGATCGATCCCGCGCGCCACGCGGATCAATCGCCCGCCGCGATGCGGCGCCGCGCTCGCGTCCGGTTCGAGCGTTTTCGCCGGTTCATGGCCTTTCTCGGCGACCCGCAGCGCGATCTCGCGGTCGTTCACGTCACTGGCACCTCCGGCCAAGGTTCGACCGCCGCCATGATCGCGGCGATCCTCGCGGCCAGCGGCTACCGCGTCGGCATGCACGTCTCGCCCTACCTCCAGGTCGCCACCGAAAAGGTGCAAATCGACGAGCGCTTGCTCGCCGGGAGCGGCTTTCGATCGGACGTCTAAGCACCGCTCGCCGCCGGCGAGCGCTGGCGCCGCGCGGCGGGCGAGCGCGAACCGATCACCTACGGCGAATGCTGGATGGCGCTGGCGATCCGCCGGATGGTCGCCGAGCGGGTCGATCTCGCGGTGATCGAAGTCGGCGCCGGCGGCCGCTACGACCTGTCGAATGTCGTCGAACCGGCGATCAGCGTGATCACGACGGTCGGCGCCGACCATCTCGCCACGCTCGGACCGACCTTGCGCGACGTCGCCTGGCACAAGGCCGGGATCATCAAGCCGGGCGCGCCGGCTGTCACCGGCGTCGCCGACCCCGACTTGCTGGCGGTCATTCAGCGGGAAGCCAGCCTGACGGGCTCGCCGCTCCTCTTCGTCGGCGACGTTACCTTGCCGCCGATTCCGCTCGGCATGAGCGGCGCGTTTCAGTCGGCCAACGCCCGACTCGCCGTCGCCGCCGTGCGATCGCTGACCGAGCGAGGCTGGCGCATCGGCGACGAGGCGATCGCGCGCGGGCTGGCCAGCGCACGACTGCCGGGGCGATGGGAAGCGATGCCGGCGTCCTCTCCCCGGGTGGTCATCGACGGAGCGCACAATCCGGAAAAAGCGGCGATGCTTGCCGCGACGTTGCGCGCCGAGCGAGCGCGGTCGTCCGGGCCGAAGCCGGTCATGATTCTCGGCCTGCTTGGGGCCAAAGACGCCGCGGGCATCGTCGACGCGTTGGCGCCCGAAGCAGGCGCCATCGTCGCCACGCGGCCGACGGTGGTCGGCAAGCCCGCGCTTGAGCCGCGGGCGCTCATGGCGACGATCCGGGCGAACTCATTTCCTGGAAGCGTGCGCATCGAACCGGAGCCAATGGCCGCCCTCGGCGTCGCCGAAGAACTGGCGCAAGCCAAGGAGTCCAGCATCGTCGTCGCCGGCTCGATCTATCTCGCCGGAACGATCCGGAGTCGCTGGTTCCCGCCCGACGACATCGTCATCCAGCGGACATCCTGGCCTCGCGGAATACCCGCGCCCGAGTCGTGATTGCGCGAACGGCCGCCTATTGCTCCGGCAACCGACTCGGCTCGACGCCGCGATAGATGACCACTCCGGCGATGAGCACGACGAGGCCGGCGATCATGAGGACGATCCAGTTTCGGATCGCGGTCTGGTCGGGCGTGATGTAAGACATCGCCATCCCGAGCAGGGTGAACCCGACCGACGCCGCGACGGCGCCAATCGCGATCAACAAACGGGCTACGTTCGCCATGTTCGCCTTTCCTGATCGCTGCCACGCCGCGGACCGCGCCGCGGCTCTCCTCCCCCAGTAGGCTACCGGATCGGGAGCGGTCCGTCGAGCATGGTTCAGGACGCCGCCGGCGTCGCGCCCGGCGCCGCTGCCGGAGGCGCGGCCACCGGCGTGCCGGCCATCGCTTCCAGCAGCCGCCGCAACTCGAGCATCGACGATTCGTATCCGGCGAGATCGCCGTTGTCGCGCGCCTGCTGCGCCCGGTCGAGCGCAGTCAAGGCGGCGCCCGCCGCGCCCGGTTGGCCGCCGGCGGCGGGCGCGCCGCCGCTCGTCGCCGTCGGCGGCGATGTCGCGGCGGATGCCGGCGCGGTTTCGTCCGCGGCCACGGCCGACAGCGCGGCTTCGAGCGTCGGGCGCATTTCGACCTGACCCTGCGTCGCGACGATCACGAAGCGCAATTCGGTCGGCGCCCCGGCCGAGGCGGTCGCCTGAAGATAGAGCGGCTGCACGTAGAGGACCGTCTGGTCGATCGGGATCACCAGCAGGTTGCCGCGCAAGACCCGCGATCCGACTTGATCGAGCAAGGTGATCTGGCTCGAAATTTGCGGATCCTGGTTGATCCGGGCTTCGACCTGCTGCGGGCCGAAGATGTTCGCCTGGCGCGGGAACCGGTAGACCACCAGCCGCGGCGACCCGTCCGCCGTCCATTGCGCGGCCATCCAGGCGGTCATGTTTTGCCGGTTGTTGGGCGTGAAGGGCCGGACGATCTTGAAGTTGGCTTCCGTTTCGCCGGGCAACGGAAGCGTCATGTAATACGCTTCCATCTCCTGCGTCTCGGCGCCTTGCGTCGCGCCGGCGACCGACTCGTGCGCCACCGACCACCGATCTTCGCCGTTGTAGAACGCATCCGGGTCCGTCACATGATAGGCCGCGAACATTTCGGTCTGGGCATCGAACAACTGCTCCGGATAGCGGAAATGCCGCGCCAGTTCCGGCGGGGCGTCGGCGATCGGATGAAAGACGCCCGGATAGATGCGCGCATAGGCGTCGGTGATCGGGTCGGGGACCGCCGTTCGATAGACCGTCACCTGGCCGGAATAGGCGTCGACCGTGATCCGCGCCGTGTTGCGGATGTAGTTCTCCCCGCCCGGCAGCGGCGTCGCCCCCGGAAAGCGGTCGGTCGTGGCGTAGGCGTCGACGATCCAGATCAATCGGCCGTTGACGATTGTGAGGTAGGGATCGGGATCGAGCCGCAGAAACGGCACGACCGCCTGCGCCCGATCCGCGACCGCATGCCGAATCAGGATTTGCGAATCGGGCCGCAACTCGCCGCTCAGCCAGACCCGCGAGTCTTTCAGATACGCCGCCAGCATGACCCGCGTCAGAATGTTGCCGACCTGAATGCCGCCATACGCCTTCCCTTGATATGGCTCGGCGGTGGTTTCGCCCGTCAGGCCGCTGATTTCTTCCGCGTCGGTATTGATCGCGACCCAATTGCCCGGCTCTTCGCCGAAATAGATTTCCGGCCGGGTGATCGCCAGCGCCCCCGTTCCTTCCGGCGGAATGCCCCCGACGAGAAAGACCGGCAATCCTTGCGATGTCGCTTCGCTGATCGGGCTGACGACGACGCCGTAGCCGTGCGTGTAGGCCAGATGCAGATTGACCCAGGTCTGGGCGTTCGTCGGCAATTGCGTCGTGTCGAGTTCGCGGGCCGAAACGAGAACCTGCCGGTCGGCGCCGTCGATCGAATAGCGGTCGATGTCGACGTCATGGAACACGTAATACGGCACGAACGAGCGGAGTTGCTGGAACGTCTGCCGGACGATGCGGTAATCCCACAACCGGATGTTGTCGAACGTCGGCGAATCGGCCGACAACTGGCTTGGCGCCGGTTCGCCCTGCCCGCTGAGGTCGCGCATTTCCGTGCCGTCGAGCGCGTAGGCGTCGCGGGTGAGGGCGATGTTGTTCGCGATGTACGGCCGCTCCCGCGACAACTGGCTCGGCTCGACGACGCTCTGCTGGACGATGTTCGGCAGCACCGCGCCGAGGGCGACCGCCGCCAACCAGATGACGCCGGTGAGCAGGAGCGGTCGGATGCGCGGCGAGCGCGCGTTCAGGAAGAGGATGACGGCGGCCACCACGGACAGCCCGAACAGCAGCCAGTGCAGCGGCCGCACCACCGTCGCGTCGGTGAAACTGACGCCGTAGGTGAAGCCGCGCTGCGAATACTGCAGTTCATAATTGCGCAACAGATAGCCGACGCCGATCAGCAAGATCAGCCCGCCGGCCAGCGCCAGCAGATGCGTTTTCTGCCGGGAACCGAGTTGGCGCGGATCGAGCGTGCCGCGCCGCATCTGCTGCGCCAGATAGATCACCGCCACGGTCGCCAAGGTCGCCGCGACGAGCGCCAGCGCGCCGCGCCAGAGCGACAGAAGCGCCGGCAGGCTGAACACGTAGAATCCGGCGTCGCGATTGAAGATCGGGTCGCGCACGCCGAAATCGCCGCCCGCCAGGAAGAGGCGATACGTGTCCCAACGGAGCGCCGCCCGCCAGCCGGAGACGGCGATGACGACCGCGGTCAGCACGACGAGAATGAACCGGGCGAGACGAACGGCGAAGCCCTGGCGGCCGACGCTCGTCAGCGCGCGTTGCTGCGCGTACCGCCAGTTCGCCCAGTAGAACGCGCCGGCGATCGCTCCCGCGACGACGAAGAAGACGGCGCCCCAGATGTACTGGGTCACCAGCACGGAGCGGTAGCCGAGGCTGCCGTACCACCACCAGGTCACCCAGAAGGTGGAGGTCGCGAACAAGCCGACGATCAGCGCGATAATGATCACAGCCGCGACGATCATTCGCATCGTCGACGGCGACGGCCGCCAGCCGAATCGGCCGCGGGCGCCCGCTGGTTCGCCGCGCCCGCTCGGCGTAGGATTTACCCGTTCGACGGACGGCCGGCGAAATCTGTTCACGCATTCCTCCGTCCGCGCCAAGGCGCCGGACCGTTCGCTTCCGATCTGGCTTCGCGCCAACGTCCGGCCAGTCTACACGGGTTGCGGCGCCCCACGACACGCGACAGGAGAGTTCATGCCCCAAAGCGCGATCGCGCCGGACAACGACGGCGGGATGACCGTCCATTCGTTCGGCAGCGGCAGTTCGGGCAACGCGTTTCTGATCGTGACGAGCGACGGCGCGCTGCTCGTCGATTGCGGCATTCAATCTCGCGCCTTGCAAGCCCATCTCCGCGCGCTCCGACGCCCGCTGGCGTCGCTCGACGCCGTCCTGATCACTCATGAGCACGTCGATCACGTTCGGGCGCTGCCGGCGGTGGCGCGCAGCCAGGCGCCGATCGTGGCGACGCCCGGCACCGTGCGCGCGTGCGGTCTCCCGCCGACCGTCGCCTGGATCGCGCGCTCCGGCGTCGGCATGCGGATCGGAATGTTCGAGGTGACGCCGATCGCCGTTTCGCACGACGCCGCCGATCCGTGCGCTTACCACATCAGCCATCCGGCGGGGCGGCTTGTGATCGCGACCGATCTCGGCGTCGGCGATCCGGCGCTGCACGATCCGATTCGCGATGCCGACCTGGTCATTCTCGAAGCCAACCACGACGAGGCGATGCTGCGCTCCGGCCCCTATCCGGCCCGACTCAAGCGACGGGTGCTGTCGCCGGTCGGCCACCTCTCGAACCGGGCCTGTGGCGAACTGCTCACCGCCGCGCTCTGCGGACGGCCGGCGCCGGCGACGATCTGGCTGGCGCATCTCTCCGCCACCAACAACCGGCCGGACCTTGCCGTCGGCGCCGTCCGGGAACGCCTCGCGGCGTCTGATCTCACGCCGGACGTGGCGGCGTTGCCGCGCGCGGGCTGCGAGACCTGGCGCTCGACCGGATCGTCGTTTCGATCCCGCCAGATGCCGCTCGGCCTGTCGTGAAGGAACTCCGCACTCCGGCGCTCGTCCCCGGAACCCGCTGCTATAGTGGCGCCGCGGTCGCGAACGGCGCGCATCCCTCCGGCTGATCGGAAAGGAACGATCCCCTGGATCTGCTCCTGTTGCTGCACGACCGTCTCGCGGTGACGCTGATCTTGTTCATGTTCGTGACGGGCGTTTGGGGCGTCATCGCCTACGCTCGCGGCGGCGCGCTATCCGGCAGTTTCACCGGCACGCTGGCGATCGGTCAGGCGCTGATCATGGCGCAAGTGCTCGCGGGCGTCGCGCTCGTGATCGTCGGCCTGCGTCCGCCCGACCCGACGCATTATCTGTATGGTGCCACCGCCATCTTGTCGCTGCCGTTCATCTGGAGTTACGCTCGGCGTCGCGACGCCCGCCAGGCGTTGCTGATGTACGCGCTCGTCGCCCTCTTCATCTTTGGCCTCGGCGTCCGCGGCATCATGACCGGCCGGGAGCGCGGGCCGCTCTCCGCCGCTCCCGGCGTTCCCAGCGCCGCGACGCCCGCTTCCTGAACCCGCTCGTCCGTCGATCCGCGCCGCTTCAACTTTACGTGCGTCCGCATGGCGCCGATCCGGTCGGCAGGTCCATACCGACTTGTCTAAGGAACGGCGCGGAAATAGGAAGGCAGGGGGATCGGCCTGTCCGTCCATGCTTCGCATGTGGCCGAATCGCGATGATGCCGTCAATCCTTCGGCCAATTGTGGTCCGAACTCCTTTGCGGGAAAAAGCGTGATGACAAATCGACAACCCCGCAACGGATTAGGACGGACGCCCCCTTGCACCATGAGTCCCAGTTTAATGGCGAACGTTCGGGGCGAAATTGACACCCTCATCTCATGTGCATAGAATCTGACCGTACAGTCGTTGCGTGATGACGCTGCGGGCTGCGGACAACGACTGAAAGGAGCGATGGTGGAGGCCGAGCAGCCGGACTATCAGGAAGTGGTGGACCAAGCGCTGCAGCTCGTCTACAGCCAACACCACCGTCTGATGACGCAATTGAATCCCGCGGCGTTGACGTCACTGACGCTCGATCAGCTCCGGAGCGGTCCGCTCGGGCAGGATTTGACGCGCCTCGCCGAGTTGGCCAAAGGGCAGCGGCGGGAAAACAAGGAAGACGTGCTGACCGCGATCGAGTCGGTGCTGCAAGTGCTCTTCTGGCCGATCGCCGCCGACGACTACACGGTGCCGCGCTCGTTCTGGGACACCGACCTCGGCCGGATGCTGGCGCTCGCGAAGTATCGCGCCTACGAGCCGGCCGAACTCGTCAGCATCGGCACGGCGGCGCAGCAACTCGGCGTCACCCGCCCGACGATCTACCGCTGGATGGACGATCGGACGCTCAATTACGTCCGCGACGACATGAGCGGCCGCACCTTCGTCGTCCGCCGCGACATCGATCATCTGAAGCGGGTCGCGGCCGATCTGGCGGCGCAAGAATAAGCGCATCGCGTCCACTGTCACGACATCGAACGGGCCGGGGCGACTGCTCCGGCCCGTTGCGTTGCCGCGTTCGCGTCACTCGTTCGCGAAATCGACGATCTCCACGATTTCGCCGTTCCGCAGATAGTGCCGCGGCACGCGGGCGGCGATGCCCGTCAGCATCTCGTACGAATTCGTGCCGATCAGGTCGCCCAGTTCGTCCATCGATGGGGCGCCCAGCGCGGGATCGCCGCCCGCCACGATCACCTCCGTGCCGAGGCGCGCATCGACGCCCGCCGGAACGGCGACCACCGCCTGATCCATCGACACCCGGCCAAGCACCGGCGCCCGCTCCCCGCCAACGACCATCCAGGCGCGATTGGACAACTGCCGGCGGTAGCCGTCGGCGTAGCCGATCGGCACGAGCGCGGCGCGAATCGACTGCTCGGCCCGAAATGTTCGGCCGTAGCCGACGGTATCGCCCGGCGCGAGATCGAACACGCGCTGGACCCGACTCCGGAGCGTCAGCGCCGGCCGCATCCCGGCGAGCAACGGCCGGTCCGCCGAAGGCGCGATGCCGTAGATCGCGATGCCGCCGCGGACCGCGTCGGCATGGAATTCCGGCCCGCGCAGCAACGCCCCGCTGTTCGCCATGTGGACGCTCACGGGCGCGATTCCCTCGCGGGCGAGCGTGTCCACGACGTGAAGCAGCACGGCGCGCTGCTCGACCGTGAACGTGTCGCCATCGTCTTCGGATGTCGCGAAATGGGTCGCAAGCCCATCGAGCCGCAGTTTCGGATTCGTCGCCGCCCGTCGCGCCAATTCGACCGCCAGCGCCGGCTCCGCCCCGTAGCGCCGCAGCCCGGTGTCGACCTTCACGTGGACCGCGAGAAGGTCGGACGCATTCGCGGCCGCCTGCTCGATCGCGTCGAGGAGCGGCTCCGTGCCGATCGTCAATTCGAGCGACAACCTGACGGCCTCCGGCGCTTCGCCGGGATCGATCGCGCCCAGCACCAGAATCGGCGCATCGATGCCCGCCCGGCGCAACTGCCGACCTTCGCCGACCGTCGCCACTGCCAGCCGGTTGGCGCCCGCCTCGATCGCGGCGCGCGCCATCGGCGGCGCGCCGTGGCCATAGGCGTTCGCCTTGATGACGGCCATCAGCGCCGTGCCCGGTCGGAGCCCGGCCAGAATCGTTCGGATGTTGCCGGCGAAGGCGTCGAGGTCAATTTCGGCGCGGGTCGCCCGGCCTCGTCGGGCCTGTTCGGCAAGCATCGGTTCGGTCATCGGCGGCTGCTCAATCCAACGCTTCGAGTTTGGCGATGACCGGAATGAGATCGGCCCGCGCAACGCAGCCGATTAATTCGCCGCTCGCATCCACCACCGGCGCCTGATTGACGTCGCGATCGAGAAAGAAGGTGGCGACATCCGTCAGCGTCGCGGTGTCGCGCAGGCTCATAACCGGCGAGGTCATCAATTGCCCCGCCGTCGTCGCGACGATGCGGCGAATCTCTTCGCCGAAATCGGCGCCGGCGTCGGCCACGAACACGGCGTCGAAATAGGGCACCATCGTCGGCATGTCGGGCGTCGCTTCGCGGGTGATCAGATCCGCTTCGGTGACGATGCCGACCAGACGCTCCTCCTCGAACACCGGCAGGCCGGAGAGGCGGTGTTCCGCCATCAACCGGGCGACCGTCGCCACGCTGTCGTCGACCGAGACGGCAGGGCATGCGCGCATGATTTGCCGCACCGAAACCGTGCGGTCCGCGTCAGTCATCGTTCTCCCTCGCCGTTCCATCGAGCGCGCCGAGTTCTTCGGCGATCGCCAGCGGCAGATCGCTCGCGACGAGCCCAAGGACGCCGGTCCGCCGCTCGACCCGCCGCGCCGCCCGGCTCCCGACGTAGATCGCCAGCGCCGCCGCATCCAGCGGCGCCAGTCCCTGCGCCAGCAGGGCGCCGATCGCGCCGGCGAAGACGTCGCCGCTGCCGGCCGTCGCCAGCGAGACAGGCGCGTCGTCCGCGACGAGCGTCGTCGTGCCGTCCGACACCGCCGTGTAGCCATATTTGAGGACGACCGTCTGGTTCCAGGCTTTCGCCGCTTCCTTCACGGTCGCCCGGGGGTCTTCGATCACGGCGGCCGGCGCGACATCGAGCAGCCGGGCCATTTCGCCGACATGCGGCGTCAGCACGGCCCGCTGCGGCGGCAGCCAGACGGCCCAGCCCGTCTGTTTCGCGAGCCAGTTCAAGCCGTCGGCGTCGATCACGACCGGTTTGCCGCAGGCGGCGACCAGCCCGCCATCCAGTTTTTTCGGCTCCGGCGCGGCCGGCGAACTGACGCCGAAGCCGATCGAGTGCCGCGCGCGCTCGCTGCCGAAGAGCGCTTCCATCAACGCATTCGTCGCGTCGTCTTCGCCGAGGCCCGGTCCGATCAGCAACGCTGCCGATTTGTCGAGTTTCTTGCCGATCGCTTCCAACGCCCGCTTGCTGCCGGCCGAGGCTTCCGAATCGGACAACGAGATCGTCGCCGCTTCCGGCACGGCCCCGACGACTATCGCCGCCACCGACCGCGGACAGGCGACATTGACGATGCCCGCGCCGGCCCGGCCGGCCGCCATCGTCGCCAAGACGGCCGCCCCGGCGAATCCTGGCGCGCCGGCGACGATGACCAACCCGCCGACGCCCCATTTGTGGGCGCCGATCGCGCGCTTCGGCACGAGCGCTCGAACGAGCGATTCGTCGATCAGCCGCTCGCCGGCGCCGAGTTTCGGTTCCTGGGTTCCCCGCTGTTGCATGACGTTTGCTCCTCGGCCGCGTCGGCGCCGATGCTCGTCCCGCCGCGCCAGGCGACGACGAACGCCAGCGCGTCCGACCGCGTGTGGGTCAACGACACGTCGAACGCGACAAGTCCGAGCCGTTCCGCCCGTTCCGCCGCCCGTCCGTGCAAGATGAGAATCGGCTTGCCGCGCGCATTCGGCATCACTTCCATTTCGCGCCAGCGAATGCCGCGAATGCCGGTGCCGAGCGCCTTCGACGTCGCTTCTTTCGCCGCGAAACGCGCCGCGAGTTCCGACACGCGGTCGCGGTAGCGCTCGCGTTCGCGTTCGGTGTAGACGCGACGCAAGAAACGTTCGCCGAAGCGATCGAGCGCTCGCTGAATGCGTTCGATCTCGATCGCGTCGATTCCCACCGCCACCGCGCCGCAGCGATCGGGATCGAATTCCGGCACGTACACGCGTCGCTCCACCAGTCGCGGCGCGTTTGCGCCGTTAAGTCGCCCTGGCCCGCATTGTAGTGGCACGCCGCGCCAGGAGGCGGCGCGCCGGACAGCCCGCGTGGATCAGGCGACCGCGTCGGCGCCGATCGGCCGGTAGCGGTCGTGAAACGCCGCAGCCGCTTCGGGGAAGGTTCCCTGTTCGATCGCCGTCCGAATTGCTTCCATCTGGCGGGCAAGAAACCGCAGGTTGTGGACCGAGGCCAGCCGCAAGCCGAGCACTTCTTCCGCCCGGAAGAGATGATGGAGGTAGGCGGCCGTGAAGCGTCGGCACATCGCGCAATCGCATGTGGGATCGAGCGGCGCGTGCATCTCGGCCCAGCGGCGTTGCTTGATGTTGATCCGACCGGACGGCGTGAACAGCGCCCCATTGCGCGCCAGGCGCGTCGGCAAGACGCAATCGAACAGATCGACGCCGAGCGCGACCCCCGTCCAGAGATCTTCCGGCGAACCGACCCCCATCAGGTAGCGCGGCTTGTGCGCCGGCAAGACGTCCGTCGCTTCGGACAGCATCTCGGCCATCACCGGCTTCGGCTCGCCGACGCTCAAGCCCCCGATAGCGCAGCCGGCGACCTCGGCGGCGGCGAGCATGGCGGCGCTCTCGCGCCGCAGGTCCGCGTCCATCCCGCCTTGGCAGATGCCGAACAGCGCCGAACCGCGCTCCGAGCCGCCGAGGTCGGCGAACGCCGCGATGCAGCGGCTCAGCCACCGTTCGGTCCGCTCAGTCGCGGCCTGAACCGCCGTTCGCTCGGCCGGCAAGCCGACGAAGGTGTCGAGCGCCATCACGATGTCGGAGCCGTAGCCGAGTTGGAGCCGCATCGAACGCTCCGGCGTCAGTTCGTGCCGACTGCCGTCGATGTGCGAACGAAACGCGACCCGTTCTTCGTTGACCTGGGCATTTCCGGCAAGGCTGAAAATCTGGAACCCGCCGCTGTCGGTCAGGATCGGTCCGTGCCACCCCATGAACCGGTGCAGGCCGCCCGCCCGCTCGATCGTCTCGACGCCGGGCCGGAGCATCAGGTGGTAGGTGTTGGCGAGGATGATCTGCGCGCCGGTCGCCCGCACCTCGTCGGGATGGAGCGTCTTGACCGTCGCCTGCGTGCCGACCGGCATGAACGCCGGCGTCTCGACCAGTCCGTGCCGGGTCGCCATCTGTCCGCGCCGCGCCCGCGAGCGCGAATCGGCGGCCAGCAATTCGAACGACACGGGGCCAGCCCGGCCGTCCGATGGCGTCGTCGCCATCGACTGGTTTGGCAACCGCTCGTTGACGACCACGGGATCAGGAGCGACGCGCATAACCCGCCTTGGCGCGGCGCTGGCGCACCCGTTCCAGCGCGTCGTCGACCGGTTCCGCGCCGTTGGCCGCCAGCGCCGCGGCGGCTCCGTTCGACCCGGCGCGAACCGGCTACACCCAGTCGTCGTCCAGCAACGAGACGTCCGACAGGGGATCGGCTTTCGTCGCCAGCGGCACGGTCTGCGCCAGCGCGGTCGCCGTGGCGCCGTTGCCGGCGGCCAGTTTCTTTTCTTTCCCGTTTTTCTCTTTGCCGTTCTTGCCTTTGGTCGCCGGCGCGACGGTCTTCGCGGTCGCCTTGGCAGCTTTTGGGCCGCCGAGATCGCGGCCGACGCTCCGGGTGACGTCATCGACCTCGTCCAGCACGCCGGTCAATTCTTTCTTGAAACTCTGGCGGACTTCGTCGACCTCGGCGAAGGTCTTCTCGAATTCGCCCGTCAGGTCCGCCGTCATCTTGCGAAATTCGCGGACCCATTTTCCGGCTTGCGCCGCAAGTTCCGGCAGCCGCTTCGGTCCGAAGATGACCAAGGCGACGACCAGAATGATGAACATTTCCTGGTAGCCGATTCCGAACATTGGGCGCGTCCTCGTCGAATGCAAAGCACGTCAACGCCATGGCTGCGATGCAAGCCGAAAAACATGGCAGAATCGCCTCGGAGTATAGCATTCCCCCTGATCGCCTCCGGCCGCGCCGGACGAGGAGCAAGCGCCCCCGCATGAAAATCGTCGTCGGGCTCGGCAATCCGGGCCGTGAGTACGCCGCGACGCGGCACAATCTCGGGTTCATGGTCGCCGACACGCTCGCCCGCCGCCTCGGCGCGACGCCCGCCCGCTCCCGCTTCAAGGCGGAAATCGCCGAAGCGAATCACAACAGCGAAAAGATCGTGCTAGTGAAGCCGCAAACGTACATGAACCTGAGCGGGCATGCCGTGCGCGAAGTCGTCAACTGGCACAAGGTCCCCCGCGCCAACGTCCTTGTCGTCCTCGACGAGCTCGATCTGCCGTTTGGGACGATTCGATTGCGGGCGGAAGGAAGCGCCGGCGGCCACAATGGGCTGGCGCACATCATCGAACAACTCGGCGGGAAGGACATCGCCCGGCTGCGGATCGGGATCGGGCGCGGGCAAATCGCCGCGACGGCGCAGGTGCTCTCCCGCTTTTCGTCCGCCGAGCAGGCGGAATTGCCCGAGTTGATCTCGGCGGCGGCCGATTGCGCCATGCTCTGGCTCGACGAAGGCATCGTCGCCGCGATGAATCGCTGCAATCGGCGGGTCGCGAGCGACGAACCGCAAGGCGCCGACCGCGCGGCTCCATGACCGCCGTCAGCGCCGTGCGGGCGGGAGAGCGCTTCCGCCAACTCGATCTGATCACCGCTTCGTTCGTCGCCGTCTTGCTGATCTCGAACGTCGCCTCGACCAAGATCGTGCAGATGGGTCCGTTCCAGTTCGACGGCGGCACGGTCCTCTTTCCGCTGTCGTACATCTTCGGCGACGTGCTGACCGAGGTGTACGGCTTCCGCCGGTCGCGCCGGGTCATCTGGATCGGCTTCGGCTGGATCGCCGTCGCCGCTCTCGTGTTCGGGCTGATCGACGCGTTGCCCGCCGCGCCGGGGTACGAATTCGCGCCGGCGTTTCACGCCATCCTCGGCCAGACGCCACGCATCGTCGCCGGCAGCCTCGCCGGCTACTGGGCGGGAGAATTCAGCAACAGTTTCGTCCTCGCCCGGATGAAAGTCCTGACCAACGGCCGCTGGCTCTGGACCCGGACGATCGGTTCGACCCTCGTCGGCGAAGCGGTCGACACCTTTTTCTTTCTCGGCGTCGCGTTTCTCGGCGTCTTGCCGTTCGCGTTGCTGCGGGCTGTCTTTGTCTCGAACTACATCTTCAAGGTCGGCGTCGAAGTCCTCTTCACGCCGCTCACCTATCTCGTCGTCACGCGCCTGAAACGGGAGGAAGGCATCGACGTCTACGACCGGACGACCGATTTCAACCCGTTCCGCTTCCGCGCTGGCGGCGAACCGGGCGACTCGTTCCGCTAGAATCGAACCGCGACGCGAAACGAGCGAGCCGACGCGCCACGAGAGGACAGCGAGCGTTGAGTGACGAATCGATACGCCAGGATGAAGTGCGGCCGGAGCCGGTGCGCCGGGCGCTGGTGGTCGGAGCGGGAACGATGGGGCGCGGCATCGCGCAGTCGATCGCCGAAGCCGGCATCGCGGTCTCGCTCTACGACGTCGATCCGGTCGCGGTCGAGCGCGGGGTCGCCGCCATCGGCGAGCAATGGGCGAAGGCGGTCGCCAAGGGACGACGCACAGGCAGCGAAATCGCGGAATTTCAGTCGCAGCTACAGTCGGCCGAATCGCTCGCGCGCGCCGCCGATGTCGACCTCGCCATCGAAGCGGTCTTCGAACATCTGGAAACGAAACTGGCGCTCATCCGCGAAGTCTCGGCGCTTTTGCCCGCGACGTCGATCCTGGCGTCCAACACGTCGTCGATTTCGATCACCCGCCTCGCCGCCGCCGCGACCAGGCCCGAACGCGTCATCGGCTTGCACTTTTTCAATCCCGTGCCGGTGTTGCCCCTGGTCGAAGTCGTGCGCGGCATGCAGACCGCGGACGCGACGGTCGAGCACGCCGTCGCGTTCGTCCGTCAGATCGGCAAGGAACCCGCCCTGGTTCAGGATTCGCCCGGATTCGTCGTCAACCGGATCCTGCTTCCAATGATCAACGAAGCGATTTTTTGCCTCGCGGAAGGCGTCGCCTCCCCCGAAACGATCGACGCGACGATGAAACTCGGCGCGAATCATCCGATGGGACCGCTCGCGCTGGCCGATCTGATCGGGCTCGATGTCTGTCTCGATATTCTCGAGACGCTCCAGCGCGACCTGGGCGACGACAAATACCGGCCGGCTCCGTTGCTCCGCCGAATGGTCGCCGCCGGCAAACTCGGCCGCAAACGGGGAGCCGGATTCTACGACTATGTCTAACCGCTCGCCGATCCGCGTTCTGATCGCGAAACCCGGCCTCGATGGGCACGACCGCGGCGCCAAGGTGATGGCCCGCGCGCTGCGCGACGCGGGATTCGAAGTCATTTACACCGGCCTGTTCCAGACCCCCGAGATGATCGCGTCGGCGGCGTTGCAGGAAGACGTCGACGTGATCGGCCTGAGCATCTTGTCCGGCGCGCACATGGCGCTCTTTCCGCGCATCGTCCAGGCGCTGCGCGACCGGGGCGTCGACGACGTGCTGATCGTCGCCGGGGGCACGATTCCCGAAGCGGACATTCCGGCGATCAAGGCGATGGGCATCGACGCGGTGTTCGGCCCGGGCACGTCGCTGGCGTCGATCGTCGCCTATCTGCGCGAGCATGCTCCCCTGCGAGGCGCCGGAGCATGACCGACCTCGTCGAACGGCTCGACGCGGGCGATCCGCGGGCGCTGCCGCGCTTGCTCAGCCTGATCGAAAATGGCGATCCGGCCGGCCTCGCCGCGCTCGACCGACTCCACGCGCGAACCGGGCGCGCGCACGTCATCGGCGTCACCGGGCCGCCCGGCGCCGGCAAGAGCAGCCTCGTCAACGCCCTTATCGGCGCCTGGCGGGCGGACGGTCGCCGCGTCGCGGTGCTGGCGATCGATCCAACCAGCCCGATCAGCGGCGGCGCCGTCCTCGGCGATCGCATCCGCATGAGCGATCGGCACCGCGACGCCGGCGTCTTCATCCGCAGCATGGCCTCGCGCGGCGCCGCCGGCGGATTGTCGGCGGCCGCCGGGCGAATCGTCCGCGCGCTCGACGCGGCAGGATTTCCGCTGGTGGTCGTCGAAACGGTCGGCGCGGGGCAAGACGGCGTCGACATCGCCTCGCTTGCCGACACGACCATCGTGTT